>CAKZUG010000024.1 GCA_937920545.1 uncultured Saccharophagus sp. | reverse complement strand
GCTCAGGAGTAATCCACGGGCCACCACTTGATGACCACCCATCGGCATTATGCAAGCCAATTTCAAGGCCGTGTTTATCGGCTTCACCAATTGCATGTAGCATAGTATCGTTAAATTCTGGCGTATTAAAACGAACTGGCCCACGTGATGAGTAAGGTTTATTTTGACGGTGCACATGAAATAAAATAGCACCGCCTATTCCTGCATCCGCAAGCGCTTGCATGTCTTTTGTGAAACCGGGTTTACTGATATTACCGTTCATGGCATGCATCCATGTTTTTGGATAATAAGTCGGCTCGGGTATTTTAAACGCGCTAGGCGATAGTGTGTTTGCCTGCGAAAAACCGGCCAATAAACTAAGAAGTATAAACACTGTTTTTATTTTTAACATAATGAATGTGTCTCAATTAATGAACGTTTATACAAGTGATACAACTCAAAAAATCCATACATTATTAACAAGACACCTTTAAACTTAAAAGAATTCTCTCGTCATCATTAAATGCTAACGATATAATTAGGGACTTTATATTATTAAGATATGCCTTATGCTAGACCTTCTCAACGCCGCACTTCAGATTACCGCGCCTTTGCTTTTTATACTTATGTTGGGTATTTTTTTAAAGCGAATACAATTTATAGATACGCAATTTATTGCAACGGGTAATCGCCTTGTTTTTAAAGTAGCGCTTCCCTGTTTATTATTTTTAAGTATTGCGAATCGGCCAAATCAAGAGTCTATTAACTTTTCACTTGTTACCTATGCAGCCATTGCCACGCTGTTAAGTGCGGCTATTGTGTGGTTGCTTTGCCCGCTTATAGTATCACAAGATAAAAAGGGCGTGTTTACTCAGTGCGCGTTTAGGGGGAACATGGGTATTATTGGGTTGGCATTATGCATAAACGCATATGGCAATGAAGGCTTGGCGCAGGTATCTATTTATTTAGCGGTTATTACCGTGTTATACAATGTTTTGGCCGTATTATTACTTAGCTCTGCTTACCGTAAAATCATACCTAACCTGATTAAAAACCCCTTAATTATTGCCATTTTACTTGGGTATATTTGGTCGATAACAGGCATTGAATTACCCAAAATTGCTCAAACTTCTGTTAACTATATTGCTAAGTTAACGCTACCGTTAGCGCTTATTTGCATTGGAGCAAGCCTAGATTGGTCGAGTTTAAAATCAAACAAGCAAACAGCTTTTATCTGCACATTATTAAAACTGGTGGTTCTACCTGCAATAATTTGTGCCTGCGCTTTATTGCTAGGCATAAAGGGGCAGGCGTTAGGTATATTATTTTTAATGATGTCTACACCCACCGCAGCCGCAGCCTATGTGATGTCAAAGCAAATGACGGAACATGGCAACCTTGCTGCCGAGGTCATTACATTAACAACACTATTAAGCCCAGTGAGCATCACATTAGGGCTAGTACTGCTCAAATATTATGAGCTTATCTAAAAGAGATAACCGATTTTTTAAGATACCTCTGGCAGCTTTGCCGTTAGCGCCATAGCAAATAATGCCATAACCGATAAGAGCGCTAATACCGCTGGTACACTCCATTGTGCTATTGCCGCTGTTAAGCCGCCTATCGCTAAAATGACGATACCAATCGCCGTATTGCTGAGTGACACAAAACGCAAACGTTGATCGTCATCCGCAAGATCAACTATGTAGGTTTTGCGTGCTATACGCACCCCTTGATGAATAACACTCAATACAAAAAAAATCAGCGCGATAACCCAGAGTGGCTGCTGATCTCCCCAAAAAGCAGTAGCCGAAGCCACCGCACATATTATTGCGGTGAGCATAGCGGTTAACCGCATCATACTGCGGCTATTTGTATCGGCAAACCGCCCCCAAATACGTGCACTCACTAAACTGGCCACACCACTCACGGTAATAAATACCCCTAAAGATCCAGCAGAAGGCGCACCGCTAGCCTCGCTTTTAGAAAGCAATAGAATATAAGGTGCCGATAAAGCACTGCCTACCATAAAGGCGCGCGTACAAATAAAATAGCTAAGCGCAGGCGTATTTTTTAATGTGTTAAAAAAAGAGGCGACCTTAGCCGACACATCCTCTTTCTGACTTTTTTGCTTTTGAGGACGACTCAAACAAAGGCAAATTGCAGAAGCTAGCATCCAAATAACCGATGAAAAAACCAGCAGCCATACTGCACTGTCTTTAACATTCAGTATGCCTGTTGCCATTAACATACCAATAACTAATGTAAAAAAGCCAGCCGCACTGGCACTTGTACCTGTTAACTGGCCACGTTGAGATTTAGGGATAAGTAAACCCAGTATATCCTTTGAGACAATTGACGTAACGCAACGTGAAAGCGCAAATAAACTAATACACGCGAGCATGATCATACCTGCCATTAACCCCGAAACATCCAGAGTTAAGGCAACGAGTAGCAATATAGACAACCCCTGCCCCAACAGGCTCACCATCAAATAAAAACGTTGTTTTGGGTAACGCTCAATTAACCCTGCAAACACAACCTGCGGGATAAGAGAAAGTGACTCTCGAATAGGCACAAATAAACCAATAATGAATGGCGGCACACCCATTGATGACGCCAACCAAGGTAAGGCTGTTTTAGTGTTAGCCATTTGACTGGCTAATTTAGAAACTACATTAATTACGATAAGAGTGACAAAGCTTTGTGCCACATGACTGTTTTTTTCGCTTGTGCTTTTGTCTGTATCTGCATCACTGTTTTTATGACAATGATTACCCTTGCTATCAATAAGATAGGCGTATATTTTTTGATTTATCTTCATTTTTTGCCCTTGCGGCTTTGATTGTTAAACCGTAGTTTTATTTGCTAACCCAACGTTATGCATTTTAGTTACGCCCTTTAACCGCTATATGATGTACATAAATAAGCGTTAATACGCATTTTCAACTTTAAATAGGTCATTTGCATGAATAGGGTTGGCTTATGGGCTGTTTTAAGGCAAAATGCGCACCCAAAATACTCTCCATTAAAGCTTAATCGCTTTTGACAACATATTGAGGTTTACGCCGAATGGCAAAAGAAGAAAATTTTGAATTAGAAGGCGAAGTGGTTGATACACTTCCAAATACAATGTTCCGTGTAAAACTTGAAAACGGCCACATTGTGACAGCACATATTTCTGGTAAAATGCGTAAAAACTACATTCGCATTTTGACAGGTGATAAGGTCAAAGTTGAGATGACACCTTACGACTTATCAAAAGGCCGTATCACTTACCGCGCCCGCTAGACCTTACCTTTATATTTTTGATAAACGCTTACGTGCATGTAACGTACACGTAAGCTTTTAAGTGCTTAACCGACACTCATTAAGCAAAAACTAACTTCACTTAAACTAACTGGGCTTAAATAGTAATAAGCTCTTGATTACGCTTTAATATCGATTTACCTATCCCCTTTACCTTTAGCAAATCACTCATCTGTGTAAAGTTACCATTTACTTCACGATAACGAACAATCGCTTCCGCCTTTTTTATCCCAATACCTTTTAATTTTTTAGACAGCAACATGGCATCGGCACTGTTAATATTGATACCTATTTCGCTGGCCTTAACTGTATCTTCTAAAACTGGCTGAGCTGTGCTTACCTCTTGCTTGAGGCCCTCATCGGCATACGCGAAAACAGGGGTAAAAGTCAAAGACACTGCACTAACGGCAAGGGAAAGATAAAAAGAAATAGTACGTGTTAAACGTATAGATAACATATGAAACATCCTTATTTTAATGAATAGAACTAAGCCTCTACTTAGTTCAACAAGCATACAAAAATAAGAATCAAGTAAGTGGAGTTGCTCACTGCCTATTATGTAAGCAATTAACATAGTAGGCAGTGAGCATTAATCAGTCACAATCAAGCGAGATAATTAACCCATTTTAAAGCACAAAAAGCCTATACGACAACGGCTTGCTCAAGCGCCTCGTGCCTTGTGCTACACAAATACGGCGTTTGAGGTAGCTCAAAAATATCAAGCTTACCTATGCTATCGCCAGCATCGCTTTTAGGTTTAATAATATACACATCTAACTGCTTTTCTAAGGCATCTTTAATGGTGTTTTCCAGCGCTAATGAGATGGTCGTATCCATAAATGGCACATCGGTCAGGTCAAAAATCACTTTTTTATAGTTATCAATCACCGAGTGTTCACGGGCAATCGCTTTAGACACACCAAATATCATGGGGCCGCTTAAGTACACAAGTAACACCGAGCCTCTGGCCTTCTCTAATAATGTCTTCTCATCGCGGCTCAGCGGCGCGTCGTTATCGGCATCACTAACAGACACAATATTATCGGATTGCAACTGCGATAAACGCTCAATAGTAATAATATTGGCAATAAACACACCCAAGCCCACAGCCACAATTAAATCGACAAACACGGTAAGTAACATCACACCGTACATAATTAATGCTGCTTGCCACGATAACTTATGCGCCCGTTTAACAAAGCTCCAGTCGAGAATATTTAAGCCCACCTTTAGCGCAATAGCCGCTAATACGGCCATGGGGATATTCTCGGTGAGTTTGGCCGCACCGAGTACAACAACCAGTAAAATAACCGCCCGCGTCACACCCGATATGGCCGTACGCGCCCCCGACTGGATATTCACCACCGTGCCCATAGTGGCACCGGCACCTGGCAAACCGCCAAATAGACCAGAAAAAATATTCGCGATACCTTGTCCAACCAGCTCTTTATCGGAATTATGGGTTTGACGTGTCAGGCTATCGGCAATCACAGCCGTTAACAGTGCATCAATACACCCAAGCGTACCCAGCACAATACCGTCGGCCAGCATTTGAGCCATTTGATCTTTACTAAAAACCGGCAATTGTAAATCGGGAATACCCAAAGGGATTTCACCAATCACACGTAAATCAGTATTCGCAAAAAAAGCCAAACCCAACAACGTACCTGCCACCAAAGCAATTAATTGAGGGGGCACTAATTTAGCAATTTTTTTAGGGACAAAAAACAAAATAGCCAATGTAATGGCACCCAGCGCAAACTCATGTAATTTAATATTTTGAATCAGCTCAGGCAACGATTTAAGCGCACCCAACACACCGCCAGTCGGGTTGGGGAACCCTAAAAACGGCGC
>CAKZUG010000023.1 GCA_937920545.1 uncultured Saccharophagus sp. | reverse complement strand
AATAGACGTAAAATCACTGGTGAACGTATCGTTTTCTTTGGCTGCACGGATAGGGTTTAAATCGACATACGCCATACATGTTAACAATGCAGCTTCATCTAATAGCGCTTGGCTTTTAAAGCGCCCTTCCCAGAACCTACCGTGACAGTTTTCCTCTATATTGGCCATACGTGCAACGGTTTCGTTTACGCCACGCATAAACCAACCTAACTCATATAAACGTGATCGCCATATATCTATACGCTTAAAAACGGCCTCTTCCTCGGCTTTACTCATAGATTCAGGGTTAGCCAGCCAACGATCAACCAACATGTCGCCAGAATAAAGTTGCATCCATCGCTCAGCGACTTCTGCATATGACCAATCTAACGCACGCTGCTTATCCACATGTAAAACAACGTGATAATGATTATCCATCACGGCGTAAGCGCACACATCAATCGCATAAACATATGACAAGAACCGCAAGCGCGAAACAATCCACTGTTTACGGTGATCAAAATTTTCGCCTGTGATTTTATCACTGCCGCATAAAAAAGCGCGGCGCACGCACCGTACATAACAGTGATAAAACGGCGTATCTTCGAGGGAAACTTGTTGGCTGCGAGATTGAGTCATGACTTAGGTTTAGATCATGAGCCAAAGGATGTCAAATTTATGGATGTCCTATTTTTTGTTTTTTTTGTTCAGAGGAAAATAAAATAAGACATTGATAAATTTGACTAGTATTGAGTAATAACATAAGGCTAAATCATGCCTCAATATCGCCGCCAAAAATATTCCCTCGAAGATACGCCGCTTTACCACTCGGCTCTGGCCTCCTGCTTCGCTCTACCGCCTAAATCCATTTAGTCGTGCTATGTACGGTGCGTGTGCCGTGATTTTTTTATGCCGCAGTGATAAAAATACAGGTAAGAATTTTGATCACCGTAAACAATATGTTTTTTCGAAAGAAAAAAAATGGGACACTCATAAATTTGACACTATATATTCATTAAAGAATAACAAACACGTTAATAACTCTATTGGCGTTACATTAAATTCCACTTAGTTAACACTCATATCCCTCTCACTTCTATAAAAAAATATAGCGTCAATATATTTCTATTACTTAATTTCAAATTTTATTTATGAAATAAAATATAAATAAAATATGGATGTCTTGTATTTTTTCTGTATTTTTTATAGATCAGCTCTTGCAAATCAAAACAAACGGGTAAAAAGTCAAGTATTAATTTTTTTGTCTGTTGATATAAATGAGTCAATCCGTACTCACCGACCTTAAGGTTTTTATAGGAACTTCTGATGAGTATTACAGGCAGGCTGCGTGAGCAGTCACCCGCAATGTAATTAACTTATTATATTGCGGGTGGGTTTTTACGTTATTTTCTTTTTAGGTTTCCCTAATTTTTGTTTCTTTCGTTTAAGTGTTTTAAATGAATTGTCATTTCTTGTGGCTGCACGCTGGTACTTTGATTAGCGGCTGCGCTTTCAAAAACCTCAAACTCTATACGCTCAGAAAACCATATGGTGAGGTTTGAGCTTTCTTCTGTTGGCGTGAGTGAAAAGAGCTCATAGGTTCCTGGCTCGTTGAGTGCGCCAATATTAAGGTCAAACTGTGCGGGGCCTATTTCTTGAGGGTCGCCGGATGCCAAGGTAATCGCAACATCTTCAATGCCTTGCAAGCCATCAGGTTGGTTTTTCTTTTGTATGCGTAACAATGACACGTCCGTTGGCGTGAGACTGTCTTTAGCGACGGTTAAGGTAAATGCTTCCCCGGCGTTAACGGCTGTTGGGGTCACTGATTGTAAACCTACAGGAAGGGCGTAAACGCTAACGGATAGTAATATATCTCTTAATATTTTGCTTTCATCTTCAATGGTGATGAATCCATTTAACGGTATACCAGCTTGTGCAGGGTTTATTAGTTCGGGGGTTAGGCGAACCGACGCTTCAAATGATTTAGCCGACTGACCCGGCGTAAGCCATTTGGGGTCTACGACTAGCCAATCTGGCAAACCTGATAATGTCCAGCGTACTTGCTCTGTAGCGGGCGATGATGATAAAACTGAAAAAGTTTGTGGCTGCGCGGCAGTTTGAAACTGAGAAAAAACAAACTCAGGAATCGTTAATGCGTAGCCCTCGCTAATGGTTAGGTTAACGGTAAACTGCCCAACTTCTGCGCTGTTGTAGTTAAAGGTAATAACACAACTGTATTGGCCTGGCGCTAGCTCTTGGCTTAAGGAAATATCACGAGGGCCGAAAGTACTGCGCTCTTTGTTGTCGATGGTAAAGGTATAATCAAAAAATCCTTTCGCATCATTTCCGCTAAAGAAACCTTCGGATAACCAATCGCATTCAGGGCTAGCTGTTAGCCTTTGTGCGCCTGTGGGTACAAAAACAGGAATACTCAGCTCGGTGTTATTCGCTGTACCCACAAGCAAAGACAAGCTTGTGTCACTTGCTAAAATAGACGCATTATTTATTTCAACACCAGCAGGGAGTACCGTGTGATTAATAGACATTGTAGTGGTTTTTTGTTTACCATTAATGGAGTGTAAAACGTCATAGCTATAGTTGTATAAGCCACGCGTATTTTCTGGCAGGCTTAGGCTCAGCACGTTGCCATCAATTAATTGTAAATCTAAGTTAGCGTACAGCGCTTCAGGAAATATGATGTCGGTTGCGTTATCGGGAAACACATAATCAAATTGTAATGCTGTTTTGGGCGCGCCCTCGACTGTTGTCATCTCAAATATAAAATCTCTTTCGATACTTGAGAAGCGCCCATCGAAATCAGTTAGATTGGTAAGACCTTGATCTTCTAGGGGCCTAATATACATAGACTCAGGGGTGTAAGTTAGATCATATGTTATAAGATAAGGGGAATCTCCAAATCGCTCGTTACACTCGAAACTTTCACACACATCAATCAAAAAAACGCCGTTGTAGTTACCCGGCCATAAGTCTGTTCTTGGGCTAATGGCAAATTTGAAGATATTATTGGTAAAAGTCGTTGTAGATGTTCCCTCTAGAAAAATATCTTCTGAGACACCCACCACAAACGCGATATTTTCTGCAGGCAACTCACCTGTCACTTTACCAATAAGATCGACTGTAGGCGGCGCGCTCTGGTTTTCATCACCCGTTAAGCTGGCGGCCTGTAGTCGAAAGTCGCTTTGCGTAAATGTAAGGCTAAAGGGGGCTTGATCTGTAGTCTCTGTTGGGGTATTTGTGGGTGTGCTAGGTGAACTGGTAGGCTCGATCGGTGTGGTGGGAGCAGAAGAATCGGTATTATTGGGTGTTGCTACTGTGCCATCGCTTTGCGTATTTGTGCCACTATCACCGCCGGAGCCGCAAGCGGAGAGTATAAGTATAATAAGCGGAAGCAAAACAACGCGCGAAATCGCGCTGCCTACCGTTTTAGGCGCATCAAATGTGAGCATGTTAATTCCTTTAAAATAGGTAATATTGAGGCGCGCTATTCTATAAGTAAATCACCTCGTTGTCGTATTATTTAAGAGTCTGTCTTCTTTTACCTCTCTTACCTATATTACCTCTCTTATCAATCTATAGGTGAAGGTTGGTAACCTAGCAGATCATTATTGTCTGGGTTATTTATTAGCTGTTATTTCATGAATTATTCTTAGGTGAATTCGTATAATAAGTGCGTAGTAGATTCCCGCTTTCGCGGGAATGACGCAGGTATTGCGTTGGGAATTTACGGAGAGTGAATTCTCGTTATCGCAGAAATGACGAATGTGATATGTTAATTTTTTTCTAGATTATAAAGATAACAATGGGCTCTCTGCTTTATTATCTTTGATACTGTTTTTACTTATGATTAATTGCTTATAAAAATAGGCATAGAATCATATGTAACACTAGGCATAAAACTATGTCTTTAATATATAATCTTAGCAACCTGTTGTCACTGCCTCTGCTTTTGCTGTATTAAAATTACTGTGTGGTGTGGCATATTTAACATAACAGTTTGTACTAATTAGCTCGTTAACCTGGGTCTGAGATGCTGGGTTAGTAAATGAAACAAGCCGAACACCTTTTTTATCTTTTGGTGGGAAAGGGGCAACCCATAATGCATCTGATAAAGGCACGGGATCTTGACGGTTATGCAGTATCCAGTAATTGTTGAGTGTTTCTTCGGGCATATTTATAGCTTCTAAGATTTCTGGGATGCCATCTAGTGCCGCATCAGATTGGTAGATGCAATCAGCTGTAAAGCGAGGCTCCCAATCACCTGAATACACTTGGCGATAGTGAATAGATACTGTATTTACACTACCTATACCATTGCCATGAAAGGTAAAGCAAGGCGAGGCATAAAAGCTCATTGCATTTAATGTTGATGCACTTTGTATACTGGCAGCTAAATTTTGTACAACAGCGCTTCTGGCTGCACCGGATAATTTTTGCGATTTACCTACCGCGGTTGCCCCCAATATGCCCAGTAATATAATAACGGCCATTAGCTCTATTAATGTAAAGCCTTTTGAGTTTGGCATTATTTCTCGTATGTTGATGCTAAAGCTGATGATTTTGAATTGAGGAAACCTCTGATTAACCTCGTAGCGTCTCTGCGTGACCTGAAGAGGTTAATTGCTAGGCGTCTTTTGCCGCTGATGGCCGTAGCCCTTCGCTGCAAAAGATAACAAGGGAAATGACTACTCTAGGCCATGCCCTTCGGGGCTTTTTGAACACTCTCAAGCACCAGTTAACCTGTCTACGTTGACTTCACTCAAAGGGCAATCAGCCCGCCTTTCTCAACCGCCTAAACAGGAAAGCTTTCTGAAAGCCAGAGATGCCGCGAGGTTAATTAGAGGTTCCCTAGATTTAAGCCATAAGTATATTTTCACTTAACTATGTTGGCTTAATAATGTTATTAAGTAGTGATCATACCCAAAAGCGCCCTACTTTTTACTAAGCATTCCCATATACTGAGTCGCTTTATGAATGTTAATAAGGCTGCGCGTTAGCACATCACTGTTAGCGCATAATATTTAACTTTTTAGTCTATAAAGCAAACACAATATTTTTTATTATAGTTATTTTTGCGTAAGTTGAATATTAGCTAGCGTTATTAGTTATACTCATAAATCATATGAAATTTATATACTATTCTAATTTTTAGATTTTGATATAAATACACTATGTTAATCACGCTGTTTACCTATGTGCTATCCACGTGTTATCTATCTGTTACCTATGTGCCATCCATTAATTACCTATAAGGAAAATACCTCTCATGTTAAACCTTTATAAAATAATAATAACAGGGCTTGTATTAGCGGGCTGCGCTTTGACTGTTGCGTGCTCGCAGCAGTCTATATCAAAAAACAGCCATACAAATAGCCCTAAGAGCAACAAAACAACCGGCAATATAAATGGTGATAAAATTAAAAGCCAGCCTTATGCATTTAACACCTTGTATAAGCAAGTAGGCGAAGACCAAACATGGGAATCGCTGCTTAAAACAGATGATTTAAAACCGCTTGGTACATTTACTAAGCATGGATCATTAGGCTCTAAGGTCGATATTAATAACGCTGTTATCGAGCAAGGTGAGTATGCAACTGCACCTATTGATGCTAAAAATCGCGATATGCGTTTGCATACGCTAGGCCATGCTTCTTTGCGTAGTGGGGACTTTGCACAGTGGTCGCGCTGGTATCAAGAAGACGGTAACACGCAGATATTCCGTTTATTTAAAGGCGAAGAAAATACATCGAATAAGCGAAAAAATGCTGCACGTGTTGAGGCGTTTATCCCTAGCCAAAATAGCTTACCCAAAGAAGGTGTGGTGCGTGAATTTGGCGCTCGCTTTACAGTATTAAAATCTGGTGGCTGTGTCGCCCCGCATTTTTGCTCTATCTTTCAGGCAAAAGGCAATAATGTTGATCACTGGTCAGTTATGCTTCGTGTTGATAGCAAGGGCGCGCTATGGTTTTACCCAAGGGAATCACTCGCTAACCGCAAACTTATTTCAGCTAACGCAATAGGCAGGCCATTTGATATGAAAGTATTAGATGACGGTTTAGATTACGAAATGTTTATTGACGGGCAATCTGTTGGCAACGGCCAGTGGAAACGCACACAAAAAATTGGATTTCGTTGGGGCATTTATGTGGGCCGCTCAGAAGTGCCTGACGATGTTATTGTGCTCGTCACTGGCGCTCAAATGAAATAAAAAATATCCGTTAGGATTATCTAAGACACCTCAAAATAAACAGCGATTTATTTTGAGGTGTCCGTTATTTTTTCTTCACTTATTTATTTTACCTATGCCTATATTTTTTACTTTTTTACTTTTTTATAATCACTTTATTTAGGGTTATACAGGTAATCGAAAGGCACATCTTTTTCATTTAGGACTATGCATTTATTAGTAACCACTTCGCTTTGCTTAAAAAGCTGGCCGCAGGTTTCGCGGCTTTCCATATAGGAATATGAGAATTTTATATTTGTTTGGTCGATTACCCATAACATGGTAAAACTACGTATAGAGCTCTAACGAATATAACGCTCAAGCTAAAAAGGCATCATTATAATGCGTACCACTTATATTTCACTGTTTGTTTTACTGGCTGTTAGTGCGGGGGCATTTTTTGCACCTATATTAACAGCGTATATTTTGGCCGAATGGGTATTGCTTAGCTTAACGGCGGTTGCGGTGGCGTATTGCTATAACTGGCCAATGTTGTTTCGTAAAAAGCATAACGGGGCGATTCCTAGTGCGGTGCGCTGGGTGTTTTTTCCGTTTTTGCTTGGGGCGCATATTTATAACGCTTGGGCACGTAAAACCGATACGCTCCCACCGACACAACATATTGATACCCATTTATTTATGGGATGCAGGCTAACCCGCAACGATGTTGACCGCCTGGATGATTTTAATATTGATGCCTTATTAGATTTAACCGCCGAGTTTGACGGGCTAGGCAGTTTTGCGCAATACGATAGCCGCGTCGATTATTTAAATATTCCGCTGTTAGATCACATGCCCGCCAAACCTCACCAAATAAACCAAGCTTGCCGCTGGGTGTCGGGTAAAATAGCGCAAAATAAAAATGTGATGATTCACTGCGCCCTTGGGCGTGGCCGCGCGTCGTTTATGGTATCGGCGGTGATGCTGTATATGGCAAGGGCAAGCAGTGTAGAAGAAGCCATGCAGGTTATCTCCACTACGCGTACAAAGGCACGCCTAAATAGCCGCCAAACTCGGGCGCTAATGGCATGGCACCAAGATTATGTTAAAGCGCCCGATAGCCAACATCAGCGCACGCTAGCCATTATTGCCAACCCTGTTGCGGGGCGTAAGCAATGGCAAACCAGCCAGCAAGATGTACTCAACCATTTGGCTCCTTATTTTAAGGTCGTGATTTATACCACCACCAAAAAGCGTACGGCGTTTATCTTATCGCAAAAAGCCATTGCAAAGGGTGCAGAGGTTTTAGTGGCATGTGGCGGTGATGGTACGGTGCAAGAAGTGGCCAGCGTGGCTGTTGAGGCTAATGTCCCGCTGGGCATTATTCCACTGGGTACGGCCAACTCGCTCGCTAATGTATATATGGGGTTTAAAACAAAGTTCACGCCCATCGATACCGCCTGTAACGCCATTATTAATGGCCATGTACGCCATGTTGATATTGGCCAATGCAACGGTGAGTATTTTTTGTTAGCGGCCAGTTTGGGTATTGAGAAATCGATGATAGAAAACGCTAAACGTACAAGCAAAAACAGTTTAGGGCAGTTTGCATATATTCAAACTTTTTTTAGCGCTTTAGCCGATCAAAAAGCCAGGTCGTATTGGGTATCATTTGATAACGAGCCCAAACAACTCATTAATACCAAAAGCATAATGATTGCGAATGCTGCGCCCATCACGTCGCTATTAGCACAAGGCGGTGGCGAGCTTATTTTTGATGATGGCTTATTAGATGTCACATGGATTGATGAAACACAATCGACATCGACGTATTACGATATTGGTGCACTTGCCTTAACCGCGTTTACCAATATTAAAATGGCATCGTCTATTGGTTATAAAAAATGTAAAAAAATAACGTTAACGCCAAAAGAAAGCGCATCAGCTCAACCGCTACACTATATTTTAGATGGCGAGAGTCGCAGCCATAAAAAAATACAAACACGTATTATTCATAAAGGCTTACATATTTTTTCAGTCGGCTCATGATGAAGCGTACGCACTGCTATTTTTATCGGCCATTAATATGAGAGCCACTTTATGCTGACAAACAATCAATATGATCTTGCTCGTATGGATTGTTAACTGTGTTCATTATAGTAGAGTTGGCATAATGCTCGCCTAATGAAATAGCGGCGCAATTAATAATATCTAAATTACCTGCATGCGCTGGAAGCCAATCGCCTTTACCGTGCACGCTCACTGTAATGCTAATAACGCCATCCTGAATAAACGGCGTGCCTACAATTTGATAGCCATTAACCATTTTTTGAATATCAATAAGGCGTTTTTTTAGCGGTGTATAAATAGCATCAAGGTTGCGCTCTGCTGTATGTAATCGGATATGCGTTAACATATCAGGCTGCCAAGCACTTTTTTCTAAGTCGAGCCTAACGTCAACATCTTTCACGCCAGCAAACATCTCAATAGCACGCGCTGTTGTACTGTAATACTCATCAATATTAGCAATAGTACCTGGGCCAACCGAATCTTCGGCCAAAAATGAATGCACTTCAACTTTTGAGATGTAAGGAATCGTTTGCGCCAAGCACTCAATAATAGGTAATGAAGATTGGCCACCGCATGTCACTAAATTGACATTATCATGATGTAAAATAGCGTCTGGGTTGATGGATGGCACACAAAAACGGCCTACTTTTGCAGGAGTAAGATCGATAGCTTTTATGCCTAAGCGTTTAAACACGTCAGCGTGTTGAATATGGTGCTGAGCAGAAGTCACGTCAAAAACAATATCGATATTGCCATTATAATTTTCAATCGCCTGAATACTGTTGCTTGATGTTGTTACGCCTAAAGCACGCGCCTGAATTAAACCCTGAGAGCGATCATTACGACCAATAAATAACACGCATCTCATAAGTGGTGACCTCAATACTTTAATCAAGAGGTCAGTCCCTAATTTTCCAGAACCAATGATAGCGACGTTAATTTCTTTATTGTGTGCCATTGTGAAATCTCCTTATTGGTAATACAGAATTCAGCGCATCATACACTATCATAGTGCTAATTCTTAAATTAGCACTAATGTATGTTGAAAGTGTGAACGTTGCAGCATACTAATAACAGCAATTTAGAACAACGCCAATACATATAACAGTACATAGTTTAAATCACTTAATATTTCATTACTGTGACACAATCACAAAAAAAATAACAAGTTAAGTAAACTCAATAATAATCATGATACATCACGATTCAAATACGTTATTTGACGCATAAAAAAAATATTAAAACCTTTAATTATTAACTATTTATTTATATAACGGCATAACAAGTGCGCGTAAAAATTTTGGTGCTAGAGTTATTTTAAGGCACCTTTTTACTGATTTTCACATTATCGTTAGCAAGGTAGATTTAGCCGCCAAACTATTTTTTGAGGTAAGCTATGGATAAATTGGATATTATCGGTTTGAAATATGCACTTGGTATTTATGAACCTTGGGGCATAAAAAACATTAAACCCGATCATGAAACAAAAACATACCATGTTTTTTTAGAAATTAAAGATCATAGCCGCCTATTTGGGTTATTTGATGCCACACGAAAAGTAAATGACGCTAGCCTTATAGAAGGGAGTTGGAGTTATATGCCTTTGGCAGGGTACAAGAGCATAGTACATGCAGAAATCCCTGAACAAAATATCGATGTTAGCTCTGCACTTAACTCATCTGTCTTAGAGCAACCCAGTTTTTTAGGGCACCCAACGCGCTCATATTCTAATTATGTTCGCCAACAAGTGTCGTTAGCACAAACTAAAGGTGACGACATGCATACTATATGCACGCTTTTAAAAATTGATGCTAAAACCGTTACAGCTGTTAATGAAGATTTCC
>CAKZUG010000022.1 GCA_937920545.1 uncultured Saccharophagus sp. | reverse complement strand
CCAGTAGGTTTTCTTTTGTATCCATGTTGTCATGGATATTTAACTCGCCATCGGCTTGCATATTAGCTGGGTAGGTAAATATAGGTTTACCTTTAGGGAAGTTTTCAATGGTAGAAAACGATTGGCTGGATTCTATAAGAGTAAAATCTAAGCCTTGCTTTTTGGCTTCTAGGGCTGCGGCATAACCACTGACGCCTCCACCAATAATAATGAGCTCTTTGGTTTGATCACTTTTGCCTTGGTGGGTGAGGCTTTGATTGGTTGATTTTTTTTGTGCGGCAATTTTTTTAACGGCCCGGCTACCACTGTGTGCAGCAAATTTGAGTAATGGTATACCTGTTAAGTCACCCACAACATACACATTTTTAAGTGTGGTTTGTCCGTCTTCTTGTGTTTTAGGTAAGCGCTCAACTAAGCCTTGTGGCCATCTTCCGTGCAGCCAGTGGTAGAAACTACCCATTACATTAGCCATGGTTTGTCCTCATGCATTTTTTTAGCAAAAAAAGTATTAAATTTATTTCGTGTAATAGGTAAGAAGGCGAGAGCACTTACCATAATGAACACACTAGACAACACAACTAGCGGCCAAGTTGCATTTTTCCATATGCCGCAACAAATAAATTGATTAAGTACTTCATAAATAAGCGGAAGTGCTATTGTCCAACCCAGTAAAAATACCGATGGCCTTAACGCAATTAAAAAACTAATAGGTGCTAAATACCATGGAAAAATAACAGGTGTTAATAATAAGGGCGCTGCAATGATTGCCTGAACAAGGGCAGTAGTACGGTGCGTAATGTGTTTGTCTTTAAGTGTATAAGCAAAATACATAATTGCCATGAGCAGGCTAAACCACGTTATAAATAAGACAATGAGTAGCGTGTTACCCTCAAAAAAATGCGCATATGTATTAAAAATAGGGGAGCCAGAACGCCATTTAATAAAAAAGGTTTGTGTGCTACCAAAAGGCACAAAACCCAGTAAAAAGGCTGTTGCATAACCCGCTAGCATGGTGCCGACCGAGCTAACAAATAACAGGGTTTTATGGCGTAACCCTTTAGCAAAAAACCACAGTGGGACTAATGCAAAAATAGGCAGCAGTTTAATAAGCACACCTAGCCCCAGTACAATACCGGTTAGCGTCCATTGTTTTTTTTGCCAAAAATAGCAGCCAGCACACAAACTGAGTGCGCTAAAAATATCAATATGGGCGGCCTCACTTGGCTCTATCAGTAAAATAGGCGAAAGCGCTAAAAAGGGCAGGGCGCGTATTTTATTAATATTGATTAACAGCTTTGTGCCCAGCAAAAGTAAACCAATACTGGCACTGGTGGTTATCATTTTCCAGGCAATATGCGCGTAATCTAAGCCTGTACTGGCGGCTAAGCTAAATAATGCTAATGCGCCAGGTGGGTACAGCGTGGTGTATTTTTCATGCTCCTGAGGCGGTTGCCATTGTGCTTTCAATGTTGTTAGCGCAGGGTGGTTGTGAGGTATTTGATAAGGGTCTAGTCCTTCTAAGGCGATTTTCCCATCGAATAAATAACGGTCAATGTCGTTAGAGGTATAGGGCTCGATAAAAACCAGTAATATTCTTGCGGTAATGGCGATCCCCAAAAAAATATACAGCGATTTTTTAGAAAGGGTGGTGGGTGAGTATGCCCACGCTAAGATCGTACATACGCTAAGCAGTGTGTATTGCGCAATCACAAGGCTACCAACGGGCAGGCTGAACCTATAATGGCTTAAAATAAAAGAGCCGCAAACTAAAAAAAAAGCCACACAATATAAAATATAGGTGGCTTTTACGTTTGCTTTAAAGTGGGTTAAAAGCATTTAGTCACTATTTTTTTGAGTCAACATATGGGTGAATTGGCCAAAGGCGACGCCTGAAAACCCAACAATAAGCACCATTAAAAACGGTAGCGTAAACCAGACTTGGTTGATCAAAGACCAAACAAAAACACAGGCATATACCGCGGCCACACACATTTCACCTAGTTGCGTTTTGGGCACATTCGCTTTGTAAAACTTTTTAGGTGTGCTTTTTTCTTGCATGGTTTGCTGTGTGCTTTGTGTTGTTGCTTCTTTTTGTGTTGCTGTTTCTTTTTTTATTATATCTGCATCTGCATCATTTTCTTTGGTGATTCCCGTTTCATCAAGCTCGCCACTTTTAGGTGTACGTACAAATTCACTTTGCGAATCGGTTAGCGCCTCTAGGCCAGCACGGGCATTGTTAAAGGCCAGTTGTACGCCTAATACCAGTAACCAAGGCAGGTGCCATAATGCAAAACGTTTAGATAAACCCAGCGCTACTTGTCCGTAAAATAAATACACTAAGTGGCCGCCAGACGATAAGCTCAATAGCCAAAAGTCGAGCCAGAATAAATGCTCTAGGTGTAAATAGGTGCGGGCAAAAATACTGGGTATCAAAAAGATAAGTGTATCGGCAAGCATCACAAGGTAAGCAAGGTTGTTGCCTAAATGAAACGTCGATTCAATTTTTGCACTGAGTTTAATGGGGGCTCGCCAAACTGTTTTGAGCATTTTCAACATCACTTGCGTGCCGCCTTTAGCCCAGCGATGTTGCTGGCTTTTAAATGCTTCAATATTGGATGGCAGCTCGGCGGGGCACCCTAACTCATTAAGGTAGACCATTTCCCAGCCTTTAAGCTGCGCTCTGTAGCTTAAGTCTAAATCTTCGGTGAGGGTATCTGCCGACCAATGGCCTGCATCAATAATGGTGCTTGTGCGCCAAATACCTGCTGTACCGTTAAAGTTAAAGAGTTTTTTACTGGCACAGCGTACCTGCTGCTCTAAGCTAAAATGCGCATCCAGCATCATGGTTTGCACTTTAGTTAACGTGTTAGCGTCTTTATTTAAGTGCTCCCATCTTGCTTGCAACATACCCACTTTAGGGTTTGTAAAGTGATGGATAGACTGCATGATAAAGTCGGGCTTAGGTAAGAAGTCGGCATCAAAAATAGCGATAAATTCACCATCCGTATGCTCCATGGCTTCTTTTAACGCGCCGGCTTTAAAGCCTACACGGTTAGTGCGGTGCTCATGGTCGATTCTAAAACCTTGTTTTTTATACTCGTTAACCTTGTCTTGAATGGCGTTGTAGGTATCGTCGGTAGAGTCATCGACTACCTGAATATGCAGCAATTCTTTTGGGTAATCGAGCTTAATGGCGCAATCTATAATACGCGCAGCGACAAATCGCTCATTAAAAACAGGTATTTGCACGGTCACGCGGGGTAACGTGGTGAATGTGCTTTCGGGCTTAGGGGCATAGCTTTTATAAAAATACCAACGCACCGCCATAGATAAGCGATGCAAGCCAAATAAACACAGTAAAAAAATAAGGCTGTAGTGACAGCCTATAATAATCCAGCTAAGTAATTCCATAGTTAAAATACGTGTGTAAGGGCTAGTTGAACGCTGTTGCCGTTAAGAATTTGTTCGCCAAAAATATCATTGGTGTAGGTCAATTCCATGCCCCACTGTTTACCGTCAACATCTTTTTGGCCAAAATTCCAGCCGGCGGTAAGTTCAAGTTTACCAATGTCAAATTCAGGTGTAAGCGCAAGGTTAACGCCGCCGTTTGTATTTTCAACTACATCTGCATTGCCAGCACTAATTGTGCCGTCAAGTTTTGTGCGTAGGTAAAGGTTGTCATTGACAGAGTACCCGTACTCGATCAAATAACGGTATTCATCAGAAGGTGCATCAAAGCGGGCACGGTATCCAAACTCTAGACCAAAATAACCAAATTGGTTTAGGCCTTTACCAATAAGTGCGCGCACTTCAATGTCCTCTTGGCCGTTACCAAGAGGTAAGGCGTCGCCGTTATCATACAAGTAAGGTATTTTTACTAAGGCAGACGTAGAGAACACAAAGGGTTCGCTTAACCATTGATAGCGTACGCCAAGGTCAATATCGCCTAAACCGTTGTTGGCTGTTGTTACACCGTCTACTGTTTGCTCAATATCTTGATACAAAAAAGACCAGTAAAGGCCAAGTTTTTTTCCTAAACCAATTTCACCATAATATGACAGGCTAACGCCTTCAAAGTTAACGTCGTCTTCGCTATCAAAAATTTCATCTGCCTGCGTACGTGTGACGCCTACTTTGGCGTAGCCTGCATCTAATGCTGGTACCCAAGCACCTGCAATACTATTGTGTGAAAATGCTGCAAGTGTAACCGCACCAATAATGGCAAGAGATTGAGGGCGTGGTGCGCGCGATACTAATGATGCAAATGACATTTTGTTCTCCGGTATGTGATTTTTTTAAGTGTTAAGGCGCTGCTATGACCGCGTGGTTAACAAAAAATTCAGGCATGCTTGTATACTTTATGACTTAACATGAATTGTTATCTTGATTCATGCGTTTATCTAAGGCCGCTACAAATAGCCAGTATAGGTGCAATGTGGCGGCATACTATATCTTAATTATGCATAGCCTAATTTTGGGCTTATTATAGAAGATTGTCACTGGTCTAAGTCGCAAAAATTATAATAAATGCTGTCTTTTTATTTATTCGTTTTATGTGGCGTCAAGGAGGGTTGTTATTAGGCGCAAATTATAAAAGAAATGTAATAACCATGCTGGGTAGTCACGCACATTTATGTCGCTTAAATAATCTAAAAACAATGCTTTTAAATCTCACTTTATTCATCTGTATTGGTTATGATTAATACAGGTTGAAATTTGAGGAAAAATTATGTTCTCTATTAAAGTATTGTTATCCGTTGTTGCTGTTAGCGTGTCATTAAATGTCGTTGCGCAATCTACTAAAGCAGAGGTATCTCCTAATAACTGGCTGATGGCTAAGTATGACGAAAACGGAGATCACGTCATTTCATTAAACGAGATCAACAAAAAGCGTAAATCTTATTATGCCGTTATGGATAGAGATCAAGATGGTTTATTAAGTTTTTCCGAATATCAAAAGGTTGACATGTTAAAACGTCAATCGGCATTGGCTGGTCAGTTTAAGCGCTTGGATTTGAACAAAGATGGCGTGGTCAATAGTAAAGAATATAGCGCCTATCAAGGTGATTTTGATCGGTTAGATTTAAATAACGACGGTCAAATTACATCATCAGAAATGCAGTCTAAGTCTCTCTCAAATAAAAGCATATTGAAAGAAGCGCGAGCCACAAAGTGCTTATTATGGTTTTGTATTCGGGGTTCGGTAAAATAGAGAGCGACATAGCCACCTTACTTATTTAACGGTATTAAAGTTAATGCCTCTCTCTCAGCGCCCATTACCATATTGGTAGGGGGCTATTGTGCGTATTTTAACCTAAATTTTCATTTTTCTGGTTTATTTCTCTTCCCATAATAGTATTAATGCAGTCCAGCGCTTTATGCTCATCTAATGGTTTGGTTAACCAGCTTTTAGCGCCCGCCAAGCGTGTAAACTTTTTGACTTCTAGTTCATGCTCGCCTTGGCATGTTAATACTATCGGAATCAGTTGTGTCTTTTTATTGCTCTTGAGTTTTTGACAAGCCTCATACCCATTTACACCCGGTAAATAGACATCAATCATAATTAAATCGGGCTGTAATTGTTCTGCGTGTTCGATACACTCCTCGAGTGATTTGGTGGTCACAACGGAGCAATGGCCTTTCAATATTTTACTGATTAAAATAAGATTGGCATCGTCATCGTCTACTACTAACACTAGGCCATGTGGCTCAAATGCCTTAATAACACTACAGTTGCGGCCTGCA
>CAKZUG010000021.1 GCA_937920545.1 uncultured Saccharophagus sp. | reverse complement strand
GTGACCAGTACGTTATACCCCAGAACCACGGTCAAACATTACGGCATAGCGCCGCTCCCATCGATGTTTTTATTTGACGGCATTAACAGCCGTCGGTTTGATGATTTTAGGCCCGCCGTACACGATTCAAACGGCCTGCTTATTATTGGCAAAGATAATGAGCGCGTGATGCGTTCATTAAGTAACCCTGTGCATTTAGAGGTGTCTTCGTTTAGCGGCCAAGATATCAAAGGCTTTGGCTTGATGCAGCGTAAACGTGACTTTACCGATTACGACGATGCCGAAGCGCGCTACGAAAAACGCCCGTCTGTGTGGATAGAGCCACTTGCTGATTGGGGCGAGGGCAATGTCGAGTTATTTGAGATCCCATCCGATAGCGAAGCCAACGATAATATCGTGGCGTATTGGCAGCCTAAAGCGCCGCTTGAAAAAGGCGGTGAATACGCATTTAACTACCGCATGTTTTGGGCGCAATCGCCGTTTAACCACGATGGCGTGGGTAAGGTCGTGCATGTGCGGTCAGGTCAAACCCTCAGCCATAAAAATCGCCGCGAGTTTGTGATTGATTACCAAGCCGATACGTACCCCAGTGATTTAGTCGTAGAAGCGAGTGCATCTAATGGGCGTGTATACCATGCGCGCGGCAGTATTGTGCCCGCTACTGGCCGTTACCGTGTGAACTTCCAGTTTGAACCTGAAAACAATAACCTATCGGAATTACGCTTAATGCTGAAAAGTAACGGTAAGCCGTGGGGTGAAACGTGGTTATATAGGTGGACGCGTTAATGTCTCATCCTTATGATTCAAAGAGTGGTTTACTGCCAGCAGATGCCCCCTTGGCTATGCCTAAGCAAGTGCTTAACACGCTTAATAAAACCCAAACAGCGTCTATTCATAAAGGTGCCTTTTTACACCGAGTGAAAACATGGCTGGCGCGCTTGCTCACGTTTGGTGGGGCGCTGGGTATAACGGCGTACGCCTGTTACGAGATATTACAGGTTGTATCGGTGAGTTCTATTACATTGTTCCAGTGGTGCATGGTCGTGATGTTTACCATTACTTTTGCATGGATTGCACTGGCAGCAACAGGGGCATTGGCGGGCGTGTTTTTTGGGCAGGGCCGTTTGCGTGCGTCAAAAAAAGCTGACCCTGCTACCGATATTACCACGCGTACCGTGTTGTTAATGCCTGTGTATAATGAAGACCCCTGCGAGAGTTTTTCGGCATTAGCCGCGATGGCCGCCGACCTTAAAACCATCGATTGCGCTAAGCACTTCGAGATGTTTGTCATCTCAGATACCAACAACCCCGATAATTTTGCCAGAGAGGCCGCGGCCATTGCGCACCTTAAGGTATTACTGCCCGCTGATATGCCTGTATGGTATCGCCGTCGCAAACATAACAGCGAGAAAAAAGCCGGTAATGTCGCCAATTTTGTACGGCGTTTTGGTGGCCGCTACGATTACATGCTGGTGCTTGATGCCGATAGCACGCTCAGTGCATCCACATTAGTTACCCTTGTACGTGAAATGCAGGCCGATACACGCTGCGGCATTTTACAAACCTTACCCAAACTGTACGGCGGCAATACATTACTTTCGCGGTTGCAGCAATTTGCAGGCTATATGTATGGTGATATTGTTGCCCGTGGAATTACCGCATGGCAAGGCTGCGATGGAAATTACTGGGGGCACAACGCGCTTATTCGTATGCAGGCATTTGCCTCGTCGGCGGGTTTACCTATTTTAAAAGGCAATAAACCGTTTGGTGGAGAAGTGCTTTCGCATGATTTTGTTGAGGCGGCGTTTATCCGCCGTGCGGGTTGGAGTGTGCGTATGTTGCCTCAGCTACCTGGCTCATGGGAACAAGGCCCACCCACTTTACGCGATATCGCGGTACGCGATAGACGTTGGTCGCAGGGTAACTTGCAGCATCTTGCTGTTATCCGTGCCAAGGGGTTAACGTGGTCTAACCGCGCGCATATGTGCATGGGGGTGATGAGTTATTTTGCTTCTATTTTTTGGTTAATGCTCATAGGTGTAGGTTTAATTACTTACTACCAAGTGAGCCGTGTGCAAATTGATTACTTTAAAGATGATTATTCGATTATCCCAACGTGGCCGGTATTTGATACCGAGCGAATGGTGCACCTGTTTATTTTTACGATGGGTATTTTGCTGCTGCCTAAAGTGATTGGGTTAACCCATAAATGCTTGATCGCCTTATTTACTCGGCCTTGGCGTATTCCGTTTATTGTGGTGAGTGTTGTTATAGAGACGTTTTTCTCGATGCTGTATGCACCTATTTTTATGTGCATTCATTCAAAACAAATTGTCGAGATTCTACGCGGGGTCGATTCAGGTTGGCATACTCAGCAGCGCAACGCATCACGCTTAGCCATAGGCGTGTATTTTAAAAACCATTTTGGGCATACCTTAATTGGCGCAGCATTGGTGGCGGCATTGTTTTATTTTTCTAAGCCATTATTGGCGTGGATGTCGCCGACGCTCATTGGTTTGGTGTTGGCTATTCCGCTCGCCATGTTAAGTGGCAGTAAGTGGCTGGCCTCGTTATTGCGCTTTTTTCATTTGCTGCTGATTCCCGAAGAGCGAACCCAGCCCAATGTGCTGATTGAGCAAACAAAATATGCCCGTACGCTTGAGCAAAATGTCGGCGAAGTGAGTTTGCACGATATTTTAACGCGCCCAGATGC
Source organism: uncultured Saccharophagus sp. (assembly GCA_937920545.1). Classification (GTDB taxonomy): domain Bacteria; phylum Pseudomonadota; class Gammaproteobacteria; order Pseudomonadales; family Cellvibrionaceae; genus Saccharophagus. The sequence goes on along the minus strand of CAKZUG010000021.1, from coordinate 6,084 downwards.
ATATCATCGCCATATTAGTGTCGTTAGCCAACCCCTTGCCCCTGAACGTGGCCAACCCGATATGGCATCGCAGGGCGTGGTACTTAAGCTCGCAGAGGCGGCATCGGTCGATGAGTTTTTATCATGGTTAACGCCGCGCGAAAAGCTTGCGCTTTTATCTGACCCATCATTATGCCAAAGCGTGTTTGAGCAGTTTACAACTGTGTAACTAGAACCGTGTAACTAGAGCGGTGTGATTAAAACCATACAATTTGACCGCTTATTTCACGCATAACACTAACTTGGAATAATCTTTGCGATACACCCTATATTTGAACGGCGTGACAATTTTTTGTCGCGCCCCTGTAGGGTTTAAAGCAGCATGGCCGAAACGTTTTTTCAGCATTTAAAATCACTCCCCAGTAATGTCACGGGCAAGTCGGCATTAAATAGCTTTCGCGGTATTGGCAAGGGCAGTTTAAGCGCCCCTATTTTACTGCTCATGCTGATGGGCATGATGATTCTGCCGCTGCCAGCTTTTCTACTCGATGCGTTTTTCTCGTTTAATATTGCCCTGTCTATTGTCGTGGTATTGGTGGCGGTATACAGCATGCGCCCCCTCGATTTTGCGGTTTTTCCGACTATTTTACTTATTGCTACTCTGCTGCGTCTTGCGCTGAATGTCGCGTCTACGCGTGTGGTATTGCTTGAAGGCCATAACGGTGGAGACGCCGCAGGTAAAGTGATTCAGGCATTTGGTGAAGTGGTGATTGGCGGTAACTTTGCCGTGGGTTTGGTGGTGTTTATTATCTTAATTATCATCAACTTTGTGGTGGTGACTAAAGGTGCGGGCAGGGTGTCGGAGGTGAGCGCTCGTTTTACTCTAGATGCCATGCCCGGTAAGCAAATGGCGATTGATGCCGATTTAAACGCCGGTATTATTGATCAAGATGAAGCCAAGCAGCGCCGTGAAGACGTTGCCAAAGAAGCCGATTTTTATGGTGCGATGGACGGTGCCAGTAAATTTGTACGCGGTGATTCGGTCGCGGGTATTTTAATTCTTATTATTAATATTATTGGCGGTCTCATTGTGGGCATGAGCCAGCATCAATTAGAGTTTAGCGATGCCCTAGAAAAATACGTATTGCTCACTATTGGCGATGGTCTCGTTGCGCAAATTCCCTCATTGTTATTATCAACGGCCGCCGCCATTATGGTGACGCGTGTCAATAGCTCTGAAACCATGGACGGCCAAGTCTTTTCACAAATGTTTGAGTCGCCCAAGGCGTTAGCGGTTGCCGGCTTTATTTTATTTATGATGGGTGTGATACCGGGTATGCCGCATTTGGCGTTTTTATCGCTCGCGTTTGCGTGTTTTTTGTTGGCGTATTTTATTCACTATAAACGTCAGCAACCTGAGGTGGTCGAAGCGGGGAGTAGCCAAGGTTTAGGCGCCAATAAAAACAATGCTGGTTTTGCGCCTGCGCCCAATAACTCGGCGCCGCAACACAATGTTCCCGCGTTAGAGGGCACAACAGCGTCGCCTGCAAGCGAGCCGGTTGAAGTCTCTTGGGATGACGTTACCCCTGTCGATTTAATTGGTTTAGAAGTGGGGTATCGTATTATTCCCTTGGTTGATAAAGGCCAAAACGGCGAGCTGCTTGGGCGGATAAAAGGCGTGCGTAAAAAGCTCTCTCAAGATTTAGGCTTTTTGATTCCTGCGGTGCATATTCGCGATAACCTCGATTTACTCCCCAGCGCTTACCGTATTACGTTAATGGGGGTGACGCTAGGCGAGGGCGAAGTTTTCCCAGAAAAATCCCTTGCGATTAACCCCGGTCAAGTTTTTGGCGATTTAAAAGGCGTGAAAACAAAAGACCCCGCCTTTGGCTTGGACGCTATTTGGATAGAAGATGCGCAAAAAGATCAAGCACAAACACTAGGTTACACGGTGGTTGACCCTAGTACCGTGGTTGCCACGCATTTAAACCAAATTATACATACCCATACTCACGAGTTGCTGGGCCATGAAGAGGTGCAAAAGTGGCTCGATTTACTCGGTGAAAAATCACCTAAATTGGTCGATGAGCTTGTCCCCGAAACCCTTAGTATTAACCAATTACTCAAAACCTTACAAGGCTTGCTACGGGAACAAGTGCCTATTAAAGATATGCGCACCATTGCGCAGGCGTTGGCATCGTACGGCAATAAAAGTATGGATATTATTAATTTAGTGGGAATAGCGCGCAGCGCCTTAGCCCGTCAAATTGTGCAAAATATTGTAGGCCAAGAGAATAACCTCCCTGTTATTACGTTAGATCCATCATTGGAACAGTTGTTGCAACAGTCAGTATCACAGGCACAAAAAGTTGGCGCTTCTGAAAGCGCCTTTATCGAGCCACAGTTAGCAGACAATTTAAACCGCTCGTTAATCAGTGCATCGCAACAACAAGAGTCGGCCGCTAAGCCAGTTATATTGTTATTGGCTGCACCGATTCGAAATATGATGGCGCAGTTTGTTAGGCAGCACATACCGCAAATGCATGTGCTGGCTTACAACGAAGTGCCAGAAAACAAACAGATTACAATTGAGGCTACCATCGGGGCCGACGGCGTAAACACAGGCTAAACATGTTTTGCCTTGCCGTATGAACCGATAAAGGGGAACAACTATGACATCACATCATTCTGATCACGGCACGGCAAAAACAGAAATCAAACGTTTTGTGGCACCCACTATGGCGCGTGCGTTAAAACTGGTGAGCGAAGAGATGGGCCCCGAGGCCGTCATTTTGTCTAGCCAGCGTACCGCAGAAGGTGTGGAAGTCATTACCTCTATTGAACCAGACTTACCCACGAACGGGGTAGGGGAGCGTCGCTCTTTTAGCCAAAAGTTTGACGAAGAGTCAGATACGCCCATGCAAAGCGACAGCGCCTGGAAAAAGCAAGACGAAATCCGTCGTGCGGCCGCGCAATATCAAACTCGTCAGGCGCCGGCCCCTCGCTCCACAGCGGCTTCTTCTCGCAGCTCTTCTTCATCCTTTTCATCTTCAATGTCATCGTCAGCACATCGTTCTCCTTCAGCGACAAAATCTGGAGCACGTGATAACAAACAACATCTTGCTCAAGAATTTGAGCGCGCCCATGAGAAGATGATCGCCGCAAAAAAACAAGAACAGTACAGTGAACAGCCACGTGAAAGTCAGATAGCTTCGCCCGTAGACGAGTTTGACCCGTTCGCACAAGAGCCTATTCAGCGCTCAGAGGCTTCACCGCACCGTACAGAGGCTTCACCGCAACGTAAGCAATATTCTTCACACCGCACTAATGCACAACATAATTTGCATGCTGTGCCGACTGATCAGGATGAGCAAACATTAACGTCACTCAAGCAAGAGCTTGCCGATATGCGCCTTTTACTAGAGCAGCAATTGTGGCACATGAGCGATGCTAAACAACAGGCCAGCGCACCCTCACAAGTTAACTTACCCGCAAGTTATAGTGTGGTAGGTGAGCACTTAAAGCGCTTAGGGTTAAACCAGTCAATTATCGAGCCTTTATTGCAAGCGCAGCCTCATAACTTACGCCCCACACAAGCGTGGAAAGCAAGCTTGGCCACGCTATCTAAAAAAATGCCAATTTATAATAACGATATTGTTCAAAGTGGCGGTGTGTTTGCTTTTGTTGGCCCAACAGGTGTGGGCAAAACGACCACTATTGCCAAAATTGCCGCGCAATATGTTATGCAAAATGGCCCAGGTAAAGTGGCTATTTTAACCACCGATAATTACCGCGTTGGCGCGCAAGATCAACTAAAAAACTTAGGGCGTATTTTAGATGTACCCGTCAAAACCATTGACGATTTAGAGAGCTTGCCTATTCTTTTATCAAGCCTAAAGCAATTCCCGTTAGTGTTAATTGATACCGCAGGCTTTAGACAAGGCGACCCACTTTTAAAGCGTCAACTAAATGCTCTTGATGCTTGCCCAACCGTCAAGCGTATGCTGGTGATGGCGTGCAATAGCCACCATCAAACGATGCGTTCGTCTACTCATGGGTACGCGGGTGCGCGCGGTATTGATGCTTGTGTGCTCAGTAAATTAGATGAGTCATTCAGCATGGGTGAGGCAATAAGCGTGTTAATCGAAAAAGCCGTGCCGCTTGCTTATATTACCGACGGCCAAGAAATACCCGCCGATTTGTCAAAAGCTAACGGGGCCTCGCTGATTGCCAAGGCGGTTGCCATGACCAAGGCATCGACACAAACCTTAAATGAGCAAACATTTAATCAGTCAAATAATGTGGCTTTTATCTAGTCGACTACACTTACACTCATTGTATCAATAAAGTAAAAAGGTTTTTATCATGGGTACGAAACGTCCAATTCAAGTTATTGCAGTTACTGGTGGTAAAGGTGGAGTCGGTAAATCAAATATTTCAGTTAATTTGGCCATGGCCTTAGCGCAAATGCAACGTAAAGTGGTATTAATGGATGCCGATTTAGGCTTGGCTAATGTTGATGTATTACTGGGCTTACAAGCAAAATACAATATTGCCGACGTACTCAATGGCGGTAAAACCCTGCAAGAAGTGATGTTGACCGGCCCCGGTGGTATCAAGATTGTGCCTGCATCATCAGGCTTACAACAAATGGCGACACTCAACCATGCTGAGCATGCCGCGTTGATCAACGCGTTTAGTACTTTAGATGATCAGCTCGATGTCCTCTTAATTGACACGGCTGCTGGTATTTCAGATACCGTAGTGAGTTTTGTACGTGCAGCGCAAGAAGTTATGGTGGTGGTGTGTGATGAACCGTCATCAATCACCGATGCTTACGCACTCATGAAGCTACTTAACAGCGAGTATAATGTGAACCGTTTTCGGGTTGTTGCAAACATGACTCGTACCGCCCAAGAAGGAATCCAGCTTTATAATAAGCTCAATGCCGTTTGCGAGCGCTTTTTAGATGCGTCACTGCAATATGTAGGTGCCGTTCCCTTTGATGAGAATGTACGTAAAGCAGGCCAAAAAAGAAGACCGCTTTTAGAGGTCGCCCCCCGTTCAAAAGCCGCCATTGCTATACGTAATCTCGCACAAAAAATTGATGAGTGGCCAGTACATCATACCCCTCGCGGTCATCTAGAGTTTTTTATTGAGCAGCTTATTCAATCCCAAACGCAATCGTTAAGCCGTAGCTTCGGCTAACGGTTTACAGCGTATTTATGGCTAATTTACCTAACGTTTTAGCATCCGATATGGCTATTAAAAATAGTGCAGTTAAAAATAGTGCAGTTAGCGCTTATACGCGCGAAAAAAAGCCTGTACATGCGCCAATTAATGTAGAAGATTATGCGTATTTGGTGAAGCGTATTGCGCACCATGTAGCGGCACGTATACCTGCTAGCGTACAGCTAGACGACTTGCTTCAATCGGGCATGATTGGGCTGCTTGAAGCCGCACAGAAATTTGAAAATGATAAAGGCGCGAGCTTCGAAACCTACGCGGGTATTCGTATTAAAGGCGCTATGATAGATGAAATGCGCCGTGGTGATTGGGCTCCGCGTTCGGTCCATCGCAATACACGGCGTATTGCAAAAGTAATTAACGAACTAGAAGCTAAAACAGGCAAAGATGCACAAGACAGAGATATTGCCAAAGCGTTAGATTTATCCTTGGATGAATACCACGCAATGCTCAACGATACTAGCGCAACTAAGTTGTACAGTTTTGAAGAAGTGTTCGATAGTGAAGACGACGCGATCACTAATATAGACGGCCACGACACACCCAGCGCTGTTGTGCATAAAAACGCCTTTAAAGACGCACTCGCTAAAGCCATCACAACTTTACCTGAGCGAGAACAACTGGTGTTATCGCTTTACTATGAGCAAGAACTCAACCTGAAAGAGATTGGTCTAGTACTTAATGTATCCGAATCTCGGGTAAGCCAAATACATAACCAAGCCTCAACACGTTTGAAATCTAAACTTAAAGACTGGTAGATATTTTTAAGTTAAAAGTTTTCCGCACAATAGCTTACTACCGAAACAGTTGAAAAGAATGCCCTTGAGTATGATGCACGCTGTCAATATATCCCTATAC
>CAKZUG010000020.1 GCA_937920545.1 uncultured Saccharophagus sp. | reverse complement strand
AAAAGAAAGAACCAGGAAGTCCATACCCATATGGTAGTCGGGCGGTAATATCGGCGTGTACATAACGCCTGCAAGTCCAGCAACAACAGCTGCAATACCGAACACAATGGTGAAACGACGCTCGATATTGATACCTAACATGCCAACCATTTCTCTGTCTTGCATGCCAGCTCTTACAACCATACCGAAAGTGGTTAAGTGTAAGAAGGCAAAAACAAGCGAAATGATAATTAAAGAGAAACCGAGGTAAATCATCCTCCACCAAGGATAAACGATGTTATCGCCCAATCCGAACAGAGCACCGACATTAGCGCTGCCTGAAAAAATTGCAGGTGCACTTTGAGGAATTGGATTCGCACCAAAGTAGTGTCGAATAATCTCCTGGCAGATGATCGCAAGGCCAAATGTGACGAGAATTTGATCGGCATGTGGGCGTTTGTAAAAGTGCTTTATTAAGCCCCGCTCCATGAGCAAGCCTAATAACAACATGACTGGAATGGCCAGTATGATCGAAAGCGGCACTGCCCAATCAACAATAATAGGCCCCACAACCGGAAACTTTGCGCTGAGAATAGGTACTTCTTTAAACGCTTCAAAGAATGTAATGCTTTCGTCTTTCACTTTAGTAGAAAGCGTCACCAAACGATTGAACGACACAGCCACAAATGCGCCAATCATAAATATTGCGCCATGCGCAAAGTTCACAACACCTAAAGTGCCAAATACCAGCGTTAAACCTAGCGCTATTAGCGCATAGGCGGCGCCTTTATCCAGGCCATTTAACACCTGTAATAGAATTGCGTCCACAAACGATGCTCCGGTTAAACCTACCAAAGTTAAAACGATACAGCCCAACGACGAGCAACCGCCATTGCACTAATAATTCTGTAGAGATGCCGACCGTCAGAATGACGGCCGGCCAGGTTTACAACTAGCTAAACGAGCTTATATTAAGCGCCGTTGTTGCAAGAGCCCAAATCACCACCTGCGAACATTTCATGATCAGGTGCGTACTCAACTTGAGCACGAGGAGTTACTTCTACAACTTCAAGTAAATCGAACTGTGAAGATGGGTTGTCTTTACCTTTTACAACCAATACATCTTTAAAGCACTGGTGATCTTCAGCACGATACTCAGTTGCACCGTTACCCATACCGTCGAATTTGTGACCTTCAAGCGCTTTAACAACTTGGCAAGGCTCGAAAGTACCAGCGCGCTCACAAGCATCTGCATATAGCAGTGTTTGAACGTAGCAAGTGTGAGCTGCCTGCGAAGGAGGCTGGCCATATTCAGAACCAAATGACTTAACAAATGCCTGACTTCCAGCATCTTGTAAAGACCAGTGCCAGTTAGTTGAACCAAAAATGCCTTTAACGTTGTCGCCAGCACCTTGAGCCATCAAACGAGAGTACAAAGGTACAACGATAACGAAATCTTTACCGTTGACTTGCTTGTCACGTAAACCAAACTGAATAGACTGTGTTAGCGAGTTAATCATGTCTTTACCGTAGTGGTTAAGAATGAGTGTATCGGCACCAGAATTCAAAATAGGTGTGATGTACTGGCTGAAGTCACCGGCGCCTACTGGCGTTTTCACTTTTTCAGCAGTGTTCCAGCCCAATGCTTCAGTTGAAGCTTGGATAGATGCTTCTTGAGTCCAGCCCCAAGTGTAGTCAGCAGTTAAGTGGTAAGCATTTCGCTCAGTACCGTAAGCATTTTTCAATACTGGCGCTAGTGCTGCACCTGACATATAAGCGTTAAAGAAGTGACGAAAACCGTTAGCTTTCTTGTCTTTACCCGTTGTATCGTTAGAGTGTGTAAGACCGGCCATAAAGATGATACCGGCGTCTTGACACAAACCCTGAACCGCGATTGCCGTACTGGAAGAAGAACCACCAGTTACCATTACCACGCCGTCTTTCTCGATCATGCGCTTGGCAGATGCACGAGCAGCATCAGCTTTAGTTTGAGTATCACCGGTTACGTACTCAACTTTCTTACCTAAAATACCGTTGCCCTTAAGCGCGCTTGGTTGCATGGTAGTTAACATGCCGCCATCGCCTTCACCATTCAGGTGCTTAACGGCCAATTTGTACGCACGTAGCTCATCGGCACCTTCGTCAGCGTATGCGCCAGACTGAGGAACGTTGAAGCCCAAAGTTACACTGCCTTTGTCGGCAGGGTTGTTCAGAAAGTCAGCGCCATAAGCATGACGCGAGAAAAACATGGGTGCGCCAGCGATAGCTGCTGTAGCAGAACTGGCTTTAAGAACGTCTCTTCTTGACCAGCTGCTTGAAGGTGCTTCTTTCTTACTCATTAAAATCTCCTCCGGGTATTGACCCTAATTATTAATTACCGTATTGGGTTGCACTGGCGGCCCAGTGATCAGAAGTATTGGGCCAAACAGATAGACATTAATGCCGCTGTTTTTAATAGTAATCACAACGCTTATGCCGCGAACACCCCAATCAACTCCTTGGAGGATTATAGATAAATTGAGAGCCTGTCATAGAGAAATAGAAATTAGATATATTTCAGTAGCTTACAGGCATTCTGACAGAATTGAAGAGTTGCTCGAGCAGCGCTAACGCGTGCTTGTTACGAAAGGTAACGTTCCGATGGAATATCACCCCTTGATTGCTATTGCGGGCTTCACAGATCATGTTTTGCTTGTGAATTTTCACACTGACAAGAAAAATAATTTCGATTTTGCCAAGGCATACTGGAACAATGTGGCCTTAACTACGTGAACCCGTACTTAAATAACCTCTTCTTTAAGACAGTGAGAACATATTGAATACCCACTACGAGGCGCCTTACTACTTTAAAAACCCGTTTTTGAATACTGTCTACCCAACCTTGTTTCGCAAAATTGACGCGCCTTTCAAGTCCCTGCGAGAAATCGTCACACTGAGAGACAATGATATCGTTTCGTATGACTGGTATTGCGCAAAACGTCGCAGGCTCACTTTAATTTCCCATGGCCTGGGTGGGCACAGCGAACGCGTTTACGTAAAGGGCATGGCCACATCATTAGTCAAGCAAGGCTGGGATGTTGCCGCATGGAATTATCGCGCTTGTGGACCCGTGATGAATTTAACACCGCACCTTTATCACGGTGGTATCAGCGATGATCTGGCTGATGTCATTACGCATATTGAAAATAAAGACATCTACGATGAAATTGCGCTAGTCGGCTTTAGTATCGGCGGTAATATCAACCTACTTTACTTGGGTGAAAACACAGAACTTGTGTCGTCTTTGGTTAAGAAAGCCGTAGTTTTCTCGGTTCCGTGTGATTTAAAAGCCTGCGCCATTGAATTGGAAAAAGCTAAGAACATTATTTTTATGCAGTATTTTCTTAGGAACTTCAGACGACTCATTGCCGAAAAAGAAAAAGTATTTCCTGAACATTTTAGAGAAAGGGATTTCGACACTATTAAAAATTTCAGAGATTACGACAATAAATACACAGCACCATTGCATGGATTCAAAGATGCGGATCATTATTGGAAAAGTTGTAGCAGTAAAAAGCACATTCCGGCCATTCGAACCAAAACACTCATTATTATGGCAAAAGATGATCCATTCCTGTCCAATGGTTGTTACCCCTATGAAGAGTCAGCGTCTAATAACTGCATTACCTTGCTAACGCCACAGCACGGCGGACACGTTGGATTTTGCGGCAGTAATCGTAATGGCGCTTTTTGGTCGGAAGAAGTTGCCGCAGAGTTTTTGAATTAGGCAAACAAAAATATCCACTGGAAATATTAACTTAGAGAATATTTATAGGATTATGTAGAGACTCGCTTAAACCGTTGAGCTCATAAATTTATCCACAGAGCTTAAGACTTCATCGGCAATTAACACACGCCGGTGCCCGAGTCCGTTTGTTTCAACAAATTGTGCCTGCTGCGCAAAATGCTGAACAATTTTCTTTCCTTGCTCGATAAGTACAATATCGTCTGACTTATCATGGATAACCAGTATGGACTGGGTTACTTTATGTGCCTCATAGTCAACTGAAAATCGATTCCAAACGTTGTCTATGGGCTCAAATAGTTTTTCTAACCGAACAATCAAACCATCTCGGGTTTTATCATTTAGTTTTAATATGCGTGTAAATTGATCGACCAAGTAAATAAAATCGGAAAAACCACTAATCGCAATAATTTTAGGGCTGGAAATAGAGTTTTTTAACGCATGAAAAGCACAACACACACCGAACGAATGTGCAATTACCGCTTCGAACTCACCAAATATACTATCCAACTCACTACAAATGGTATTACATTCTACAATTGTAGTTCTGCGCCCTTCGGATTCACCGTGCCCCGGGAAATCAAAAGTCACCGGGCTGTAGCCCATCTCTACCAGCTGCTGCATTATAAGTGCAAAACGAGAACCTCTGGATTCCCATCCGTGTATGAGCAGTACTGGGTGTTCACCATTACCCCAATGGTAGTACTGCACCAATTTACCATTAAAATCTATATTACCGCGTTTAGCCTGAGCCATAAAAGCGGACTCGTGCGTTTTTATTTTGGAGCGTACAGAAGGCACACAGAAAATATAATAGGCGATTGAAACAGCTAGTTTGTTAGAAATAACATTGGCAAATTTTAAAATGGAGCTAACTGAATTAACGACGACTTTATTCATGCAGCTCAGTTAACCATTCTTTCACTGTTTTGCCAATAAGGTTCTTTTAACACTCTACGAAGTATTTTACCACTTGCATTTCTTGGAATCTCATCAACCACAGCGTAGCTCGTTGGTACTTTAAACTGC
>CAKZUG010000019.1 GCA_937920545.1 uncultured Saccharophagus sp. | reverse complement strand
CGATATTCATACTGCTTTACCTTTCACACAAACCGATTACTTTCACTTAGTTGATACAACAGGCCGCGTTATCCGAGAGGGTACCCAGCTCCATTGCATCCCTGCAACCACTGGATTAGTACCTCCTGTACGTCAGAAAGGCTTTATCCCTTCAAATTATCCACCCATATTACAGCGCTTAGGCGTTGATCAAAAAACATGGCTGCAAAACGTGACCCGTTTTGAAAAACGATTTGGCCGCGCTGCGGGTAAAGCCGATAAGGTGATTGAATACGCCAAACGGTTAAAAAGTGAAGGTAATTTGGGTAAGTGGTGTAAAGGTATTTTCTCGATGACTACATGTTAGGTGGCGTTATAAAAATTTATTAGACAGTAATCTTAAAAATCTCATTTGTATGACATTATACCAAGTGCTCATAATTTAACAGTCAGAATTAACTCATATATATAAAACACATGTCGATAAAATATTTTAATGTATTTTTTTTGCTTAATTTTATTCCATATTTACAAATAAAATATGGATGTTATTGATTCTTACTTGATTATTTTATCTTAACCTCTCCCCTAATCTAAAAATTTTCTTTCGATAATGCATATGCTAAAAAGTTATAATTTAATTTTTTTATATTGCATTATTTTTTTTATTATATAAATGTCTTTTTTTTAATATTTATAGACCATTTCACAGTATGGTTTTTGGCGTGACATTCATCACAAAATAATTGTTTACATTGTGTGATGATTGAGGCGTCAAGAAGAAGATCTTCTTTAGCGGTAAAAGTATAAATAATCTATACATTTGTATAAGAGGTTACTATGAATATAAAAAAATTATCTAAGTTTACAGGTGTTTTTAGTATTGGTGTTACAGCTGGTATCATTTTAGTTTATCAGGTGGGTTCTGGTAAAAATGTGAATACTTCTATTACGCAGGTTATGCCTAATAATATGGCTGCTCATTCAATGACTGCCACGCCTTTGCCTATATCAGCCACTACAGTAATTAATAAACCTCAAGTAACTGATGCTACGGCGCAGGTTCAGCCTGATGTTGTTGATCAGGCGCGTTTTTATGATACTTCAGCAGTATCAAATTATGCTGATGATTTTGGTATTACTCCAGAAGAGGCCGAAAGAAGGCTAATACGCCAAGATGATTTAGCTGATCGTTTATCTGAAATTGTGACACTAGAGGGCAATAATATTGCCGGCTGGGGTATTACCCATGAGCCTGTTTTTGCGGGTTGGGTGTCTTTAGTTAGTAATAGTGTTAACGATAATAAAACACAAGAACTTTTAAATCAAAACAGTGACATTACTGTTAAATACGGTGCGCGCCATTCGATTACACAGTTAGAAGAAGCGCAAGATGTGTTACTTAATATAGGTAGTACAATAGGCGGTAAAGATACGGTAAGCGTTATACCAGATCATATTACTAACAGTTTGGCTTTTGTTGATATTGACATGGAGTCGAATAATTTAGTGGTGACTATTGATAAAAACGCAAAAGCTATTACTAGTGGCCAATTTAACGAACGTGATTTAATAACGCATACACACGATTATTTAGCCAGCCATTTAGGTGTGAATGTGCATGTTAATGCTGATGTTGCTATGGTTGATCAAGTAACTTTGGGTGGTGGCCGTGCTACCAGTGGTTGTACATTAGCGTTTAGTGTAAAAGATAACAAAGGCCGTAAGGGTGTTATCACTGCTGCGCATTGCCCAGATAATATGCCAGGTTTAAATTTTAAAAGGTCGGTGTACAGTGGTAAAACAGATGCGCAATGGCATTCTGCAAAGTCGGGAACTAAAATTACTAATAATTTTCAAGCTGACCGTAAAAAGTTTATTACACCTAAAACATTCTCAAAAACAAACCGCATGAAAGGTAAGTGGATATGCCATTATGGTGCAACATCAGGTAAGAGTTGCGGTAAAGTTGTATCTATTAATCAAGGTGCACTTGCTAAACATGGTAACCATACAGTGCGTTTTAATTTGGTGTTGGTGCAAGGTAGATCATTAAGATGTAGCCCTGGCGACAGTGGCGGCCCTTGGTATTCTGGTCGCGTAGCGTATGGTATACATAAAGGTAGTATCGGTACGTCTAATGGAGAGCAGCGATGTGTGTTTTCAGGTATAGATGATGCCACTAAAAAGTTAGGTGTTTCAATTTTACGTAAAGGTTAGCCACGATTTTAAAGCTGCTATAGGTATAGGGGTGTTACAGCAAACCCTATGCCTGATTTGAAAGCATTGACTGTACCTCGGTAAAGTTAGCTAGGGAACCTCTGATTAACTTCGCGGTATCTCTGGTTTTCAGAAAGTTTTTCTGTTTAGGCGGCTGAAAGAGGCGGGCTGGTTGCCCTCCGAACGAAGTCAACGCAGAGACGCTACGAGGTTAATCAGAGGTTCCCTAGATCAGATGAAGCCATTATGTATAAATATTTATATATATGGCGGTTATTTGTTTTGTTAACTTTTTCTCTTTTATAAACTACAACCGCCAAACCACTATTTTTACAATGCAGTCGCTAAGCTAATGATTTTAAAACTTTACCCTTTAAATCGCTTAATGACTTTCAGCATCGTGTGCGATAAAAAAATAGCGGTAGAAATGGGTAAAAGATAAAGAAGAGATAAAGAAAAGATAAATCAAGGCATCCATAAATTTGGCAGCTGTTGCGTAATCATCTAGCCCTAGATTATAACTTAACCTCATAGGCATAAAGCTTTTTTAGAAGATATATCGTTTACTTATGTTTAGCTTGATGGGCGGCTGTCTATCATTAATATGTCTAGTTTTTTTTGCGCACGATTATGGTTTTCTATATCAGTCGCCTCGATCATTTCGCATTCATCTCTTATCATTTCAGATATTAAACTTGGGTAATGGCGGCAATCTTCGGGGCGGTTTAAATAAATACTACAGGTATATTTATTGGGTGAGGTAGGTTCTTTTTTGGTGGCTATCTCTAAAAAAGGGCAGGTTTTTAGTCTGTTGCCTGTTTCAGGGTTAAACCATATTTTATCGCCCTTCACAAATTTAAAAATGTCAGGGTTAAATATTTCCCAAAGCGCTATCTCTTCACTTGTTACATGCAGATCTTCTGCTCCGTATTTAATACAGCATTTACCGCATTGGTTGCAATCTTTCATGGTTGGCCAGTTAGTGATGAGTACACCGCCAGTGTAACACTGTTAGTCACGCTATAAATATGGGTGTTGCTGTTGTGCCTAGTTTATGGCCGCAACAAGCCTATGAGTGCCCTTTGAATGAGTACTCTTTAAATGAGTTATTTCTGGAATGAGTTGCCATTGAGTTTTGGCTTGAATTTTGTTGTTGATAGTGACGCCAAATGCAATGAGGTAATCGAGGAGTATGGAGAGTAGCTTGGTATGCATATACCCTACGCAGCGCGTAGGGGTGAGAGTGCGGTATTTATTAAGGGAGGTTTAATTCAATACGTGCAGAATAAGATAATTCAGGGTCTTGTCGATCAGACATTGTTTTGTGAATGGTTGAAATAGTATGCTCGACTTTACCTTCAAATAAAACGGTGTTGTCAGCAGCAATAACCTGTACAGGCTGATTAAAGTCGATCATGGTATTACGAAAATACAAAACAACGTCATTAAAGCCTTCGGACTCCATTAACCTAACCGTATTACCTTCACGCTTTGCCACAATTTTAGCTTGATCTGAAACTGGCTGTGTATGCGCTACCCAATATGAGCGATCAGGCTGAGTGTTAAAGCGTCGCCATACCACAGTGTTTGTTTCAGGGTTACGGGTATGCGCTTGAATAAATGGCGTTCCAATTTGATCGGCAAGACCCATCCAGTGTGGTAAGCCCTCGTGTACCACTGCCTCATAGATATAGCCCTCTGGGTCAGCTTGCTTTAACGCGTCAAGCTTGATTCCGTATCTTGGTACTTCTAAGTGTCGCTCAAAAGCAATATCGGCACCGCCGACATGCAAAGAGAATGCTAGATTACGTACATTCTCAATAGGCACCCCATTAGGGTGGCCAGCACTCATCTGGACACCTGCCCAACGATCAGCCATGCGAGGGGCGAGCTGATAAGCGCCATCTCCACCCGCCGAATACCCCGTTAAATAGACACGGTTTGGGTCAATATTTTCTGTTGCTAATAAATTCGTAATTAAGCGGTCTAGTAAAGGGTCCATATAGCCTTGAAACCACATATTCCATGTGTTGGTTGGGGCGCGTGGAGCAACCCACAGGGCATCTTTTGGTGCATATCCAAATGCGAATCCAATTTGATTATTCCATTGGCCATCGTTGGCGCTTGCAGACGTTGCGCCGCCACCATGCATAGAGATAAACAAACTACGGCTTTGTGCATCGGGGTTACCCAGGGATGTTTTTTCATATTTGAGGTTATAATTTTGCCACTGTATGTTTTGTGATTCTATTTGGCTCTGATAGTTAAGCGCCACATCCTTCTTAACGTCATCCCAAAGTAATACCTTAGAGCGTGCTGCATCTTCTTTAGTTAACGAGGCTGTATAAAAGCTTTGCGTATTGATAGGCTCTCTTACTGCAGCTTCTACCATTAAATACGCTTCAAGCGCCTCCAAAGCGGCAGAGGATGTTTCTTCCCGTTCAGGTGTTGGCTCAGGTGCTGATTCAGGAATTAATTCAGGTGTTGGCTCAGGTGCTGATTCAGGAATTAATTCAGGTGTTGGCTCAGGTGCTGATTCAGGAATTAATTCAGGTGTTGGTTCAGGTGCTGATTCAGGAATTAATTCAGGTGTTGGTTCAGGTGCTGATTCAGGGATTAATTCAGGTGTTGGTTCAGGTGCTGATTCAGGGATTAATTCAGATAATGGTTCAGGTGCTGATTCTTCTTCATTGATGGTTATGGCTTTAGGTGTTTCGGGCGTCTCTACTGCTGTGTTAGTGGCTGTTGCGCCTATCGTGTCTTGAGGGTCGTCGAGCGTACAGCCTGAAACGGATGTGATTAGGAGCATCGACGATAAAATATGCAGGGATTTTTTTACGGTAAACAATGTATGATTTAGCATTACTTTTGTACCTTAAGGTTAATCAATATGCATTGACTATAATTGACTTAGGTAAAAAAGATGATAACCGTGCCACAAGTATGTATAAAAAATATCAACTATTGTGAAAACTAAGACGCGCCTCTAAGTTTCTGACGATACTGCTTGAAGTGCTTTACTTGGCTTATACAGAGAGATAATTAGGGTATCCATACATATATTTTATTTAGCGGATTTTGCTTTTTTTACGTTATAAACCGCGCTAGGGAACCTCTGATTGACCTCCCGGTATCTCTGGCTTTCAGGAAGTGTTCCTATTTAGGCGGCTGAGAAAGGCGGGCGGGTTGCCCTCCGAGCGAAGTCAACACAGAGACGCTACGAGGTTAATCAGAGGTTCCCTAGTGCTTCACGTTATTAGCGTATTTTTTCAAGGCAAGCGTTACCTTGTTCTGCTCCTAAGGCAGTGACTAAAAGAGCCGCGTTGGCTTTTAAGAACGGGGTTTTTTTATCTGCATGTTTATCTTCAAACCCAAAGTGATTCCCTAAAAAATAACATGTTGAGGGTATTAAAAAAGGCAGCTCAGTCATGACCTGTAAAAAAGAGGTGCTATGGCTGTTATATAGTGGGGTTAAGTCTGATGACAGTGATTGTGATGTTGCGCCATCGGCGTGTAGTTTAGCAATGTAGCCTATCAGTAGTAATTTTTTTATTTCTGTTTTGGTTAATTCTTTATCGCTCGAACGCTGTTTTAAGCTATCGGTTGAGCCATCAGTTACGTTATCAACCAAGTCACGCTTGGTATAGCGAATATATAGCGCTTCCCATGCTTTATACGCATTAAGTGAATGGTATGTCGATGTGCCGTCGCTTGCTTGGGTTATAAATTGTGGATCATTTATTTTAAGCAGTTTATTTATAAATATGTTTGAATCGCTGTTGGCGTGGGTATTAAGAGCAGGATGGCTATTAATAGTTGAATGGGTATAAGGAGTTGAATGGGTATTGCCCGTTGGTTGAGTGGTACACGCCGATACAAACGCCAAGCTTAATAACGTAATAGAATATTTAAACATAATTAGGCTCGCTAGGCGTTTTTGACAATAACGGTGACATTATTGGTTTCTTTGGGGTGAATAGAATTCCACATTTTAATCACTTGCGCTTCTTTAATCACAATGCAGCCTTCAGACCAAGCTGCACTATTGCCCATATGAATAAAAATACCTCCGCGCCCAGTTTGCTCATCGGGTAGATAAATGGCTTCTCTTTTTTTTCCTTTTGAATTTGTTTTTGAGTTCATATGTGTGGCGTAGCAGCCAGTGTAACGTTTTGCAGGTATGGGGTTGGCCTGTTCAAACCAGCATGTCGTGCTTACAGAAACGGTACCAAATGTGTATGTAAGTGTCCCTGTTCCTTTAAGTAAATTTCTTTGTACTTCAATGATGTAGCTCATATGCTTTCCTTCCTTAGTTTAATAAGTCCAGGGTTAAAAGAGGCTTTCTGTGCCATGCTTTTCAACCTTTTAGCGTGTTGAATATACAGGATAGATGACTTCAAAAATATGACACAGTCGGTACGATGAAGGTTCTCAAGTGAAAATGTATTTGGTCATACGGGGCATAGTTACTCATTTTATAACCGCAAAAATAGTTACTCAGTTTTTAGCCACAAAAAAAGGCGAGCATAGTATGCTCGCCTTTATCTTAATCTACCAAAAATATGACACCTTACTGCTCGAGTACTTCTTTGGGCAGTGTGGTTTTGGTGCCGCCTAAATCTTTAGCAATCAGCATATAAACCGATGGAATCACAAACAGGGTAAAGAATGTGCCAATAGCCATGCCGCCCACTAAAATAAGGCCAATCGAGTTACGTGCCTCTGCGCCTGCACCAGTAACCAGTACAAGCGGGAAGTGACCTACAACGGTGGCAACGGTGGTCATCAGTACAGGGCGTAAGCGGGTCGATGACGACGCCTTAATAGCTTCCAGTTTGTTTAAGCCTTCTTCTTGCATTTTGTTGGCAAATTCCACCACTAAAATACCGTTTTTAGCCACCAAGCCAATCAAGGTTACCAGCCCTATTTGCGAGTAAATATTCATGGTGGTGGTCCAGCCGTCTGTCCAGTAGGGGATATCGGGGTGGGGCATTTTAAGTAAGGTAAAGATTAACGCACCAAACCACGCTAGCGGCACCGATGCTAATAAAATAATCAGCGGGTCTCTAAAGCTATTAAATTGCGCAGCCAATACTAAAAAGATAAGCAATGTGGCCATCATCATGGCGGGTATGAGCTTGTTGCCTTCGCGGCGTAACTGTCGCGATTCACCCGTATAATCAATGCTGTAATTGGTAGGTAAAATCTCGGCGGCGGTGGCTTCTAATACGCCTAAGGCTTTATCTAATGGTTGCGTAGCAATGCCACTGAGTTTAACGGCATTAAGCTGTTGGAAGCGGTTAAGCGCACGCGGCACGACTTTGTTTTCGATACGGGCAACGGTGCTTAATGGAATCAGCGTTCCTTCGGGGCCGGTGATGTAAATATCGTCAAGTTGGTCGGGGTTAAGGCGCTCGCTACGGGCAATTTGCGGTATCACGCGGTAACTGCGGCCATCAATATTAAAGCGGTTGACAAATGCGCCGCCTAACATAATACCCACATCACCACTGACCTGCTGCATGGTTAATCCAAGGTCGGCGACTTTATCGCGGTCTATCACAATTTGCGATTGCGGCAAGTCGATTTTAGTGTCGATATTCGGCGGAAACGCGAACATACCGCTTTGCGTGGCGGCTTGCTGCAATTGCAATGCATAGCGCAAAATTTGCTCTGGCTCATCGGTTGAGGCAATTAAAAATTCCACGGGGAAGTCACCACCGCCGGGTAACGCGGGCGGCGTAATAGGGAAGATATTAATACCCGGAATCGCCATGAGTTTTTCGCGTGCCTCGGGGATAACCTCAAACACGGTGCGGTCGCGTTCGTCCCATGGTTTTAAGACCATACCGCCAAAACCACCGCTTGGGCTGGTAATTTGAAACGTAAACTCGGTTTCATCAAAGCTAGAAAAAGCCTTATTAGCGGTTTGCGCATAGAGGCTTGCTTGGTCGAGTGTTGCGTTGCCGGGGCCTTGTACAATACCAAAAATCACGCCTTGGTCTTCTGTGGGGGCGAGCTCTTTAGCAGAAAAAATATACATAGGCACACTAAGCAGGGCAATAAACACCCAAATAATATACACAGCGGGGCGGTTACGCAGGGTGACGTCCAGTACATTGTTATAACGCGCACGGACACGGTCAAAAACCGCATTCGATTTTTTCGCAAAGCCTTTGTTTTCGCCGCCTTTGACCAAAATTTTAGAGGCCATCATGGGCGATAGCGTAATAGCCACAATGCCCGATATAAACACCGCACCCGCAAGGGTAAAGGCAAACTCTTTAAACAGCGCGCCAGTTAAGCCGCCTTGTAAGCCAATGGGTAGGTACACAGCCACCAAGGTGAGTGTCATGGCAATAACGGGGCCGGCCAGTTCACGTGCGCCACGTATGGCGGCGTTAAAAGGCTTCATGCCGTTGGTAATATGGCGCTGTACGTTTTCGACCATCACAATGGCGTCATCCACCACAATGCCTACCGATAGTACAATCGCCAGTAGCGTAAGCAGGTTTAAGCTAAAGCCAAACAACTGCATAACAAACACCGCACCAATTAACGATAACGGGATGGCGCAAATAGGAATAATCACCGAGCGGAACGAGCCTAAAAATAGAAAGATCACTAACACAACAATAATGAGTGTTTCTATCAGCGTGACGACCACTTCGTCGATAGAGCTTTCGATATATTGCGTCGCATCGTAGGCGACCACGCCATTTAAGCCCACAGGTAAAGACGCCTGAATGGCTTGCATTTCTTCGCGGACAAGTTTCATCACATCAAGGGAGTTAGCCGAAGGCAACGGCCAAATACCCATAAAAGTGGCGGTGTCACCCGAGTAACGTACTTCAGAATCGTAAGATTGCGAACCTAACACCACTTTGGCCACATCTTTTAGGCGGATAACCGCGCCGTTTTCTGAGCGTAACACCAAGTTTTTAAACTCATCGACACTTTGCATATCGGAGTTGGCCGTTAAGTTAACCTGTACATATTGGCCTTTGGTGCTACCCAATGCCGATAAAAAGTTATTGGCCGCAAGCGCTTGGCGTACTTGGCTGGGGCTAACATTGTGAGCGGCCATTAAATTAGGATCGAGCCAAATGCGCATGGCAAAAGTACGCGAGCCTAATACATCGGCACGTTGTACGCCTTCAATGGCCGAAAGCCTTGGCTGAATGACACGCACGAGGTAATCGGTAATTTGGTTGTTTTCGAGTATCTCGGAGTTAAAGCTTAAATAGGCCGCTGCAAATTGGCTATCTGCCGATTCCACATTAATAACGGGTATTTCGGCTTCTGGGGGTAAATCGCTGCGTACTTGGTTAATTTTTGAGGTGATCTCGGTAAGCGCGCGGATAGGGTCGTAGTTAAGCTCTAAACGAGCACTCACACTCGATAAGTTTTGCCCACTTACCGACGAGACATAATCAATGCCGTCGGCACCTGAAATAGCGCGCTCAATAGGCGTGGTGATAAAGCCACGTACCAGTTCGGCATCGGCACCCACATAGGTTGTGTTAATGGTAATAACGGCGTTATCGCTGCGCGGGTACTGGCGCACGGTAAGCGAGCTGATGGCCTGTAAACCTGCAATAATAATTATTATGTTAATTACTATGGCAACAACAGGCTTTTTAACAAATAAATCGGTAAAAGATGTCATAATTAATGGGCTTACATATGTTTAAAGTAGGGTGAAAAACGCACTATGTGTTTTCGGGTGTGGGTTGCGTTTTGTAATCGGGTTGCACTGTATTGTTTACTGATACAGGCGCGCCATTAAATAGCTTAAACACACCAGCACTCACCACTTCTTCGCCTTCTTCTACCCCTGCGAGTATTTCAATAAAGTCGCCTTGGCGGCGGCCCAGCTTCACAAATTTTTGCGTCACTTTTTGTACGCTTTCGCCGTTGTCGTTTTGCTCATTGGTGATCACATAGACCGAGTCACCAAAGGTGGCATAGGCCACAGCGGTTTGCGGAACGGTCAACACGTTTTCTACTGTGGGCGCGACAACGTGTATTTGCGCAAACATACCGGGTAAAAGTTTTTCATCTTTATTGCTAATCGTGGCCTGAATACGAATAGAGCGTGTACGTGTATCTACCTCGGCATTGAGCGCGGTAATATCACCTGTATAGGTTTTATTGGGTACGGCATCGGTGGTTAAGCGCACAGTATCCGATACATTAAACTTAGGGATAGATTGCTGAGGTAAAAAGAAATTAGCGTAAATAGGGTCGAGGGTTTGCAGCGTCACAATAGCCACACCGGGGCTTAAATCAGAGCCCAAGTTAATTTGCCTTAACCCCAAACGGCCTGCAAACGGCGCGGTAATGGTTTTTTTATCGATAACGGCTTGAATGTTGTCGGCTTGCGCGATGGCAGAGGTGTAATTGGCTTTAGACACATCGAACTGCGATTGAGAAATCACCTTTTTCTTTAATAGGTTTTTATCGCGGTCGAAAGTGGTTTTTGTTAATTGAATCGACGCCTTGGCTGCGCGTAATTGTGCTTGCTCTTGGCTGGTGTCTTGCTTGACCAGCACTTGGCCTTTTTCGACCAAAGAGCCTGGGGTAAAGTTGATCTCAACAACGCGGCCGGATAGCTCGGAAGACACCACCACACCTTGTACCGCTTCTAGTTCACCTACCGAATGCAGTAGGGTTTCCCACTGCTGTGTCGCCACTTTTGTGGTGGATACCGATGAGGCAGGCATGCCCATTGAACTCATGGTTTGAATCAGCGTACCAATTTGCAGCGCCTTGGCGCCTGCTAACGAGGCCGTTACAACAATTAAAAATAAACAAGCTAAAATAATACTTTTCATAATGGAGTCAACATCCCGATTGTACATGTTGGTAAAAAAACATCGATGGTGATTAAAAATCACACGGTTTTGCTAAGGTTTTGCATATCGACGTGATAGGTTCGTAATAATAAAGAGTGTAAGCCGTTATACGTATTAATAACAATATAGTTTTAGATAGTTTTTAACAAATAACCGCCTAGGTAGCGTTGTATCATCTTACATGTTCATATTATCTTACATGTTAAGGTTTTTCAGCAGATGCTTAGCCGATGCTTAAAAGAAGCGTTATAGATATAAAGCGATTTTTTGCAGCAAGTGCAGCAGACAAAAAAATCAGGTGAGAGCCCATTTTATTTAAGAGCGGGTTTATAGCGATGCGCTTTGGTTAAAAATTGCAAAGCAAGGTGGTGGTTATAATTTAAGCATAAGATGACAAAAAAAATAAAAGTACAAAATAGCAGCAGTAAAATATAACAATAAAAAAAGGGGCAAAGCCCGTTTGCTTTGCCCCTTTTGCTGTACTTTTGCTGCTCTTTTTTGGACGGCTTATTAGCTACTTATATAAAGCGTGACCCGCTTAACCAAACCAGCCAAACGGTTTTATGCACGCTAGCTTCATTTAGTCGGCCAGTTTAAAGGCAATACGGCGTTTTTTCATATCAACGCTGTCTACTTTGACATCCACTTCGTCATCAATACGGTAAACCGTATCGTTCACGGTTAATGTCATGCGTTTTGCATCAAATTGTTTTTCTTGTGATTTATCGTAGGCGACAAAACCATCGATGCCGTTTTCGATTAAACGTACGCCAAAGCCCTGTTGCGTCACAATACGGATTTTGCCACGGCCTTCAAAGCCAATTAGCGACGTTTTAATATGTTGGCAAACTAGCCACAAGTAAAGCTCGCGGTCGGCTTGACGGCCTGCGTCAATTTTCTCTTTTAAGCGTATTACTTGGTTGTCGTTTAGCGTATAAGGTTTACCGCCTTTGATAATGCTAATAAGCGCCCAGTGGTTGTATAAATCGGCATAACGGCGAATGGGTGATGTCACTGTGGCGTAATGCGTAAAGCCCATACCCATATGTGGGCCAGGCTCGGTCATTAGTTGCGACGGAGTAGTCATACGCTTTAAAGCCGGAATAAGCGGTTTTAAACGCTCATTATTAAATAGCATGTTAAATAGTTCGAGGTGGCCACTTAAACTGTTGATGTCGGTTTCTTGGCTTACCTCTTCTTCTTTTAATAATGCATTCACTTCACCAATACGATCTGTTCTAAAGCCTGAATGCACTGAATGTAAGCCCATATTATGCTCGGCTAATAATTTGCCTGCACAAATATTGGTTAGCAACATAGCCTCTTCAATAATTTTATGCGCTTTGGTGCGGGTACGTGGGCGCATCTCTTGGATTTTGCCTTTGTCGTCTAAGCGAATATCGTAATCGAGGTGGTCAACCGTGGTGAGGTTCTCACTGCGGCGTAATTCAGAGCGGGTTTGTGCAAAATTATAAAGAGCGGTTAAGTCGTCGCAGGTATCGCTGGGGACGGCATCGTTATTGTCGCCTTCTAAAAATTCAGATACTTGTTGGTAGCTTAATTTGTGACGCGAGCGAATAAGCCCCATTTCAAAACCTGAAAACTGCACAGCGCCCGCGTCGTTAAGCACAATAGTGCAGACAAGAGCGGGGCGGTTTTCATTGGCCACTAACGAGAAGCAATCGTGGGCCAGTTGCTCGGG
>CAKZUG010000018.1 GCA_937920545.1 uncultured Saccharophagus sp. | reverse complement strand
AAGATGGAGTTGGCACTGGAACAAATATGACAATCACATTAGAGGGTTACAGCTATAACCCTGCAACATCTAATGAGCAGTTGATTAATTTTTTCCTCAATAACGATTTATTGATTGTTGATTCATAAAACACGTATTTAGCTGTTCAAAGGGCTTAATTGTAAGCCCTTTTTTTACGTCTAAATTTTATTCTTTTACCTTAAGAGATAACAGCATGTTAAATAAAATACATTCAAGCGCGATAGGGTTGTTTGTAGCATTTAGCGTATCTGCGGCTCAAGCCAACATCATTCAGCCGCCTGTCCTCAACACATCTTTAATACAAGGCGCTCTTGTTTACGGTAAAATACCCCCTAACAGCACGCTTAAAAAATCAGGTAAAACGCTTAAAACAACGCCTGATGGGGGCTTTGTGTTTGGCTTAGACCGTGAGCATGATGAGATTTTAACGCTCGCTGTTAGCCATAATGGCGAGGAAGCCACGTTTAAATACCATGTGCTACAGCGACAATACCGTACGCAATCTATTAAAGGCGTGGCGCAAAAATATGTGACGCCGCCACAATCGCGGCTTGATCGCATTGCCAATGAAAACAAACAGGTAAAAGCGGCGCGCCAGCAATTTACGCCGCATACACATTATTTACAGGCACCGCTTATGCCAGCAAAAGGGCGCATAACCGGTGTGTACGGCAGCCAGCGCATTTTTAATGGCACGCCAAAACGCCCGCATTATGGTTTGGATATTGCCGCGCCTGTGGGCACGCCGATTGTGGCACCGTTTGATGGTGTGGTGAGTTTAGCTCACGCGAATATGTATTACTCGGGCGGTACGCTCATTATTGATCACGGCATGGGTGTATCTTCTACGTTTATTCATTTGGATAGAATACACGTTAAAAAAGGCGACGCGATTAAACAAGGGCAGCAGATTGCTAATATGGGCGCAACGGGCAGGGTGACTGGCCCGCATTTAGATTGGCGCATAAACTGGTTTAATACACGCCTAGATCCAGCGTTGCTGTTTACCCATTTGCCCAGCGAGATTAAATAATTGAACACAGTATTGGCCTAGCAAGTGTAAACGCAATAACGGTTAATATTAACTATTGGTATACAATAACTGAAAGTAGCATCAGGTAAAAAAACAAAAAAAGCGCACAAAAAGTGCGGGTGGTGTAAATGATGCAAAGCCGCGAAATTACCGTATAATTTTCACTTGTTGGTGTTAATAGCAAGCGCACTTGCAACCCATGGAGTATTTAGCTTTACGTGCTGAGTGCTATTCAGGCATGCAACAATTAAGTCATACATTTATTAGCGTACACAAACATCACCAAGCAGATGCAACACCTAACCTATGCAACACTTAACACATGCAAGTGCATAACGGCTTATATCGGCCACTTATAAAGGTTTAACCATGATTGATAAAAAATTACTGAGTATTTTAGTTTGCCCCGTAAGCAAAGCGGATGTGACGTACAATAAAGACACCGACGAGCTATTTTGTGCCGCCAGTGGTTTAGCCTACCCCATAAAAGACGGTATTCCCGTTATGCTGCACAACGAGGCCAGAGAACTTACAGAGCAAGAACGCGATAAATACGCACACTAATTATCGTTAAAGCCAGTACGGTTAAGTCTAATGTCGTGAATATGAATACGGTTAAGTCTAATACCGTGAAGACTCAAACCATTAACATTATTACACTAAAGGCCAAGTAAGCAGAATACGGTTTTTAACCGCTTTGTACTGTGTTTGTGGCGATGTTATTAA
Organism: uncultured Saccharophagus sp.; assembly: GCA_937920545.1. GTDB lineage: Bacteria > Pseudomonadota > Gammaproteobacteria > Pseudomonadales > Cellvibrionaceae > Saccharophagus. The sequence goes on along the minus strand of CAKZUG010000018.1, from coordinate 13,579 downwards.
CCGCGTTGGTGGCCAATTTCGTTAAATAAACATGTTTCGTTAAATAAACATGCTTTGTTAAATAAACATATTTTGTTACATAAACACGACGTTCTATTTTAAAAGAAAAATACTTCAACATTCTAATAAGGGCATCTTTTGAGCCAAGCAGACTCTATTTTTACCAAAATTATTCAGGGCGATATCCCTGCCGATATTATTTATCAAGACGACGATTGTATTTGCATTAAAGATATTCAGCCGCAAGCGCCCACCCATTTATTGGTTATCCCTAAAAAGCCCATACCCTGTTTAGCGCAAGCGACCGAGCAAGACCACGCCTTATTGGGTCATTTAATGTTACGTGTTGGCGACATTGCACGCCATTGCGGTGTTGAAGAGGCTTTTAGAGTGGTGATTAATAATGGCGCAGATGCGGGCCAAACGGTGTTTCACTTGCACTTGCATATTCTCGCGGGCAAAGCGTTTAGTGAAGGCTCATTGGTTTAAACTGATTTTGTGCTATTTAGTTCTATTAAAAGCGTATTAAACGTCTATTAACAGTATAAAACCCTATTAAGCTAGCTCCTTAATGCTGGAAGGCTTTATGGTAACGTATATTTGCACGTGCCACTTTGCCTTACCGGCGTTATACTTGCCGATTATTTTACATCACTCGCCTATTACTTTACTTAAAGAGACTGACCTGCCATGAAAAGCGCTGCCATTCGTGAAGCTTTCTTATCGTTTTTTGAATCTAAATCTCACTCGCGTGAAAAAAGTAGCTCACTTGTCCCCCATAATGACCCCACATTATTATTTACCAATGCCGGTATGGTGCAATTTAAAGATGTATTTTTAGGTCAAGAAAAGCGCCCCTTTACCCGTGCCACCACATCGCAAAAATGTGTGCGTGCAGGCGGTAAACATAACGACCTAGAAAACGTAGGCTATACCGCGCGTCACCATACTTTTTTTGAGATGCTGGGTAACTTTAGTTTTGGCGATTACTTTAAAAAAGACGCTATCCATTTTGCGTGGGAGTTTTTAACATCACCACAATGGTTAGGTTTAGATAAAACTAAACTCTGCGTCACGGTGTACGCCGAAGATGACGAAGCCTATGCCATTTGGCAAAACGATATTGGCTTGGCAGCCGATAAAATTATTCGCATAGGCGATAACAAAGGCGAGCGTTACCAATCGGATAACTTTTGGGCAATGGGCGATACTGGCCCATGCGGCCCATGTACCGAAGTGTTTTATGACCACGGCGAGCATATTTGGGGTGGGCCTCCGGGTTCGCCTGAAGAAGACGGCGACCGTTTTATCGAAATTTGGAACGTGGTGTTTATGCAGTTTAACCGTGCCAGTAATGGCGACATGAACCCACTGCCTAAACCGTCAGTCGATACCGGCATGGGGCTTGAGCGTGTGGCCGCCGTGATGCAGCACGTGAACAGCAACTACGAAATAGACTTGTTTCAATCATTATTAAACGCCGCTGCTAAGGCGACAAACACCACAGACCTCGAGAATAAATCGCTGCGCGTGATTGCCGATCATATTCGTTCGTGCGCCTTTTTAATTACCGATGGCGTGTTACCGTCTAATGAAGGGCGCGGTTATGTTTTACGCCGTATTATTCGCCGTGCAGTTAGGCACGGTAATCAGCTTGGTCAAAAAGACAGTTTCTTTTATTTGTTAGTCGAGGCGTTAGCATCTGAAATGGGTGAAGCTTTCCCCGAGTTAATCACCGATAAAGCCAATATAGAGCGCGTATTAAAAGCAGAAGAAGAGCAGTTTGCTAAAACACTAGAGAAAGGCATGCTGGTTTTAAATGATGCGTTATCGCACCTCGATAAAAAAGTGATTCCCGGTAATGTGATTTTCACGTTATACGATACCTATGGTTTTCCTGTTGACTTAACTAACGATATTGCCCGCGAAAAAGAGCTTGAGTTAGATATGGCAGGCTACGAATCGCTGATGGAAAAGCAACGTGAACTAGCGCGTGCGGCAGGCTCATTTAAAGCCAATTTTAGCGGTGTGAGTTTAACCGGCGAAACCGCCTTTGATGGTTATGACCAATTAAAAACACAAGGCAAAATTACCGCCATTATTGTTGATGACGCGCAAGTCCAAACCCTTAACGCCCATACGCAAGCCGCTATTGTTCTCAACAATACGCCTTTTTATGCGGAATCGGGCGGCCAAGTAGGTGATGGCGGTTTAATTGAATGTGGCGATGCCGTGTTTGAAGTGACCGACTGCAAAAAGCTAGGGGCCAACCATATTCATATTGGGCAATTAGTGAAGGGTACGTTAACAACAGAGCAGGTAGTCGATGCAACCGTTGATCAGCGTATCCGGTTATCTACGGCGCTTAACCATTCTGCCACCCATATTTTGCATGCAGCACTGCGCAATGTACTTGGCGACCATGTGACGCAAAAAGGCTCGCTGGTTGATGCCTCGCGTTTGCGTTTTGATTTCTCACATTTTGAAGCCGTTACTCCCGAGCAATTACAGCAAGTCAGCCGTGAAGTTAGCGAGCAAATTTTACGCAATACCGCCGTAACAACCGAGGTTTGCTCGATTGATGACGCCAAAGAGAAAGGCGCCATGGCGTTATTTGGTGAGAAATACAGCGATGAAGTGCGCGTCCTAAGTATGGGCGAAGGCTACTCGGTTGAGTTATGTGGCGGTACACACGCTAACCGCACGGGCGATATAGGCGCTTTTTGTGTCTTGTCTGAATCGGGCATTGCCTCGGGTGTGAGGCGTATAGAGGCCATTACGGGTGAGGCTGCCATTAACTATATTGCCGAGCAACAACAAACATTGCAGCGCGTGGCCAGCTTATTAAAAACCACGCCTGTCGATGTAATTGCAAAAGCCGATACATTACTGGCCGATGTTAAAAAGCTAGAAAAACAATTAGCGGCGGCAAACTCAAAACTGGCTTCTGCATCTGTGGATGCGTGGATAGATGAAGCACAAGAGATAAACGGCGTGATGTTTTTAGCCAAAGCGGTGCAGGGCGTTGACCCTAAATCGCTACGGGATATGGTCGATAAGCTTAAAAATAAACTGGGTAACAGCGCAATTTTACTTGCCTCGGTCAATGGCGACAAAGTAGCGTTATCGGCGGGTGTGGCGAAGTCGGCTACACAGCAAGTAAAAGCCGGTGATATGGTGAAGTTAGTCGCCCAAAAAATTGGGGGCAAAGGCGGCGGTCGACCTGATATGGCCCAAGGTGGCGGCACCGATGTGGCGGCATTGCCTAACGCGTTAAATGACTTACTTGAATGGGCTGCTAGTCTCTAGCGGGTAAACGTATCTTGCGCGCTTATGTTTAATAGACCCAGTGACTGAGATTCAAAGATTGTTTGTGCCGGTTAAGTATAGGCAGTCTTTGTATGTAAATTTCTCAAATGGTTTAACTGTTGTACTTGTTTTGTACGTAATTGTCTGTTGGGTGTGTAAGGGATTAACATTTTATAATAATTAGTGTTTAATACGGCCTCTATTGATTTTCATCACGTAACACTTTATTCATAGCGCAAAAATTACTTTTGCCTTAAAAGAGCGAATGCGATAAATGAGTTTGTTTGTTCAGAAATTTGGCGGTACTTCGGTAGGTACGGTTGAAAAAATTAAAGCTGTAGCTAAAAAAATTGCCGGTTTTAAAGAGCAGGGTCACGATATTGTGGCCGCTGTATCGGCTATGAGTGGCGAGACTAACCGTTTAATTGGTATGGCTAACGAAATTCAGGACACACCAGACCCGCGTGAAATGGATGTGCTGGTATCCACCGGCGAGCAAGTTACCATTGCGCTTTTATGTATGTGCTTAAAAGAGCTTGGTTTGGATGCTCGCTCTTATACGGGCACGCAAGTTAAGATCTTAACTGACAGTGCGCATAATAAAGCGCGCATTCAAGATATTGACGTCGAGAATATGCGCAAAGATCTTGATGCTGGTCGTGTTGTGGTTGTGGCAGGTTTTCAGGGCGTAGATGACGATGGCAATATCACAACGCTTGGTCGTGGTGGATCTGATACAACGGGTGTTGCATTAGCGGCAGCGTTGAAAGCTGATGAATGTCAGATTTATACTGACGTTGACGGCGTTTACACAACCGACCCACGTGTTGTATCAAATGCCAGCCGTTTAGAGCGTATTACCTTTGAAGAAATGCTCGAAATGGCAAGCTTAGGTTCTAAAGTTTTACAAATTCGTTCTGTTGAATTTGCAGGTAAATACAATGTCCCCTTACGTGTTTTATCCACGTTTAAAGAAGGGCCTGGCACACTTATTACCCTCGATGAGGAATATACAAAAATGGAACAACCCGTAGTATCTGGTATTGCTTTTAACCGCGACGAAGCCAAAATTTCTGTGTTAGGTATTCCTGACTCGCCTGGCGTAGCATCTAAAATATTAGCCCCTGTTGGCGCCGCTAATATTGAAGTTGATGTGATTGTACAAAACGTTGCCGCTGATAACACAAACGATTTAACGTTTACTGTTAACCGTGGTGATGCCGAAAAAACAATCGCGACACTCGAGCCTGTGATTGCACAATTGGGCGCACGAGAGATCGTAAGTGACAGTAAAATTGTCAAAGTATCGATCGTGGGTGTTGGGATGCGCTCTCATGCGGGTGTTGCGTCACAAATGTTTAATGTGCTTGCTGACGAAGGTATCAATATTCAGATGATTACAACGTCAGAAATTAAAATTTCCGTTATTATAGATGAGAAATATCTAGAGCTTGCTGTCAGAGGGTTGCACACGGCTTTTGGTCTTGATAACCCTGAAGTAGGCGAGTAAGAGAGAGCGGCCATTTACCTTTTTTCTCTTTGTTAGGAAGGTGATTAACAGTACTCAAAAAAATAAACTTAAAATATTGGAGCAATGTATGTTAATTCTTACACGTAGGATAGGCGAGACTTTAATGGTTGGTGATGATGTAACCGTTACTGTATTAGGTGTTAAAGGAAATCAGGTACGTATTGGTGTGAATGCGCCTAAAGAAATCGCTGTTCACCGTGAAGAAATTTATCAGCGTATTCAAAACGAAAAAAATAAAGCGGCGGCTCCTGCGGCTTCAGCGCCATCTGATGACTTAGATAACATCGGAAACCGTTAAAAATTAATCGTTTAGGTTAATAAAAAGACGTATTTTAATAAAGTTTAAATTTAAGTTTGATTTTTATTTTTAAGTTGTTAATATGCGCATCCTCAACAACAAATACAGAACAACGTTTGTTGTTAACGGAGAGATGGCCGAGTGGTCGAAGGCGCTCCCCTGCTAAGGGAGTATACCCTAACCGGTATCGAGGGTTCGAATCCCTCTCTCTCCGCCATTTTTTGGCTTACCCTTTCTACTTGTTATTCTTTTAAAAACTCCATACCCTTACTCATTAATAAAGTTTTGATTTAATAGTAATGTATATGGAAAATTTTTATGTCTGATTTTGACGTTCAAGCGCTAATGCAATTTTTAGATGCTTCTCCCACACCTTTTCACGCCGTTAAAAATATTGAGAGCCTCTTGTTAGAGGCCGGCTATCGAAGTGTTAAGCCACAAGACTATGGCTGCCTTAACCACAATGAAAATTTCTTTATTTCTCAAGATGGCAGTGCAATTTTGGCTTATAAAGCTGGAAAGCAGTCTGCAGAGGGTAGTGGCCTACGCGTATTTGGCGCTCACACAGATAGCCCTTGTTTAAAAGTAAAGCCTAACCCAGATAAATATGTGAAGGGTTACCATATGGTGCGCGTACAGCCTTATGGCGGCGTATTACTTGGTACTTGGTTTGATCGTGACTTATCTCTTGCAGGTGATGTGCTTATTGAAACAGCCAGTGGCGAAACGCACACTCATATTATCAATTTTGAGCGTGCAATTGGTAGTGTGCCAAGTTTAGCTATTCATCTTGATCGTAACGCTAATGACGGTAAAAGTATTAACGCTCACAATGATATGAATGTCTTGTTGGGTGCAACTAAAACTACAGCAAATAGTCATACCGTCACTTTATCTGATTTGATCATTGCGCACCTCAAAGAAAAGGGGGTTGATGCTCAATCGGTATTGGATTTTAATTTAAGTTTTTATGACACTCAGTTGGCGAAAATTACGGGTATAGATAACGAATTTATTGCCTCTGCAAGGCTAGATAATTTACTTAGTACTTACATTGGCGTGAGGGCGTTGATTGATTCGGATGACCAAATACCGTGCGTGTATATTAGTAATGATCATGAAGAAATAGGCAGTCAATCCAAGGTTGGGGCAAAAGGACCAATGTTAAGTGATTGGTTTGACGCTATGTACAGTGATGTTGCGACTAAACAAAAGGTAATTGCCAAGTCATTAATGCTGTCAGTTGATAATGCGCATGGTATCCACCCTAATTTTACGCATAAGCATGATGAGCAGCTAGGGCCTATGATTAATCAAGGCCCGGTTATTAAATATGACGTGAATCAGAGCTATGCGACAGGCACCCAGTCAGCTGGTGTACTTAAGTGGTTAGCAGCTAAGGCGCCTAGTATACCCTTGCAGTCGTTTGCTGTTCGTTCTGATATGCGCTGTGGCAGCACTATAGGCCCTATTACAGCAACTAAATTGGGTTTTTTAACCGTTGATATCGGTGTGCCTACATTTGCAATGCACTCAATTAGAGAGTTGGGCGGCGTGAGCGATGTGGCACTCGCGTATAAGTTAGTTAAACGGTTTAATCAGGCAGCAAGTGTTACTGATACGTAGTTGGCAATATGTGTTAATAAGTGCCCATTTACAGACTTATATCACACAACCTAATATTCAAGCTTTAACCTTTGTTAATATTGACCATAATATAGTTAAATGATTAGGATTAATAACATGAAAAATATCGCACTACTTAAAAAACTATCCCCTTTTAGTGAGCTTGAAGACAGCTTTTTAGAGGAGGCGGCTAAGCTTTTAACGACAGTTACCCGCAATAAGGGTGACATGTTATTTAAGCGTGGTAAAAATGTTGAAACTACCTATTTTTTACTCGATGGTAGTGTCAATCTTATTGATAATGCATTTAACAAGCTTGAAGTTATTCCTGGTTGTGACAGAACTCTGCGCCCGCTTAATGACACGTCACCCACTAAGGTATCGGCTATTGCCGCCAGTGCTGTAAGGCTTCTGGCTATTAATACTGTGGCACTCGATAACTTAGTGTTGCTTAATCAAGAAGCTTTATCTCCTAAGGTGAGTGGTGGCTTTGACGATGAGTTTGATACGGGTATCTACAGTGTGGCTGACAGCATGATGGTTGAAGAGGTTGATCAAACTGATTGGATGTCGTCATTATTACAATCACCTTTGTTTTCATCTATTGCGGGTAAAAGTGTACAAGAGCTATTTGTACGCCTCGAGGATTACAGTGCAAGTGCTGGTGATAAAATTATTAGCGAGGGGAAGGCTGGCGACTATTTTTATGTTTTAACTGCTGGGTCTGCTCGCGTTTATAATAGTATTGAAAGTGTTGATGCTACTTTACTTCCTGGTGCGTATTTTGGCGAAGAGGCTTTGCTGGGTAACACTACACGTAACGCGACTGTTGAGATGTTGTCTGATGGTAGTTTAAAGCGTTTAAGCTACGACGATTTTATATCCTTACTCAAAACACCTATATTAGAATATATTGATGCTAAAGAGCTTGAAGCGATCAGTATGCCTTATCAGGTTATCGATGTTAAAATGCCTATTGAGTTTCGTCTTCAGCACTTAGAAGGCAGTAAAAATATTCCTTTGTCGCGCTTGCGTGCGCAGCTAGGCAAGCTCGATAATTCTAAGCTTTTTTTAATTAATGGTGACGCAGGTAGCCGTGCAGATGTTGCAGCGCACTTGTTTTGTCAGGCTGGATTGAATTGTAAAATTATTCATCAGACCGATATGGCCGCATCTGCTTAAGTTTGTGCTTTTTTTAACATCACATGGATGTGATGAGTATTCTTTATTGAGCGCCCCCTTCCTTCCTTTCGCCCAACCCAATTGTTCAAAGTCTACTGATGCTTTTAAAGGCTTTTATTTTTAAATCGTAAAGTGACAATGTATGATAACGATTACTTCACTTTAATGGTTTCTATTATGACAAGTTCACGTTTCTTAACGGGTATCACTACTACGGGTACGCCGCACCTTGGTAATTATGTTGGTGCAATTAGGCCGGCCATTGCTTCTAGCCAAAACAGTAATGACGAAGCGTTTTATTTTTTAGCTGATTTACATGCATTGATCAAGTGTCAAGATCCTGAAAAAGTACGTCAGTCAGGAAAAGAAATAGCTGCTACTTGGCTTGCTTTGGGGTTAGATGTGAGTAAGGCCGTGTTTTATCGTCAGTCTGATGTGCCAGAGATATCTGAATTATGCTGGATTTTAACGTGTGTTGCTGCAAAGGGGCTAATGAACCGTGCTCATGCCTACAAAGCTAGCGTTGATGCAAATCATGTTGCGAATGAGGATACTGATTACGGCATAACGATGGGTTTATATTCTTACCCTATTCTGATGGCGGCCGATATTCTTATGTTTAACGCCACTCACGTCCCAGTTGGTAAAGATCAGATTCAGCATATCGAGATGGCTAGGGATATAGCGGGCCGCTTCAATCATATTTATGGTGAAACATTTACGCTTCCACAGGCAGTGGTTGATGACTCTGCTTCTGTTTTGCAGGGTTTAGATGGCCGTAAGATGAGTAAAAGCTATAACAATACTATCCCGTTATTTTTACCAGAGAAAAAACTTAAAAAGCATATCAATAAAATTAAGACTAATTTGCTTGAACCGGGCGAACCTAAAGACGCCGATAGCTCTACGGTTTTTCAACTCTATACTGCCTTTGCGACAGCTGATCAAACTGCCAGCATGCGTAAAGAGTTTGAAAACGGTATTGCTTGGGGGGAATCTAAAAAACAATTATTCGAATTGATTAATGATCAAGTTAGGCCATTTAGAGAGCAGTACGAAGAGCTGCTTTTAGATACTGAAACAATTGAAAAGACACTGCAGCTTGGGGCAGAGAAGGCGCGTGATGAAAGCGTACCTATGATAAATACCATTAAAAAAGCGACTGGTATCGGCAGATTTCACGCGTGATTAGCTGGATTTCTTGCTCTACACTGCGTGCGTAATAGTTGTTGTTTTATCCATTAAATATGAACGGAATTGGTATATTAGTGGAACGTGAATGAGGCTATGTCGAAGAGCTGCTATATTTTAAGTTGTTTTCAGGTTAGCGATCTTATAGAAATGCGTCATGCTAAAGTTATTACCCTGTGTGATCGTTAACCTTGTTTGTGTGTTGTCTGTTTTCAAGCAGTTACCATTTTTAAAATAATAAAATTAACTTTAAGGAGTTCAATATGTATTCAGGTCAGAAAACCTTATGGGCGATGAGTTGCGTGATAATCATCATGCAGCTCTCAGGATGTTCGCTCGTTGGTTCTAGGGGGGCGAGTCAATCGCTTTCGAATGAGGCGAAAACAATACAGGTAAAAGCTAACGACTTAGGTGCGCGCGTAGCAAGGTGGCAAGTCGAGCAAATTGAAAACGATAACTACAACTATATTGCTAAGCGATATCATAATGCATCTTCAGATCCTCGTGGTTGGATTCAGGGTGCATTTTATATCGGTTTGACCCGGTGGACTGAAACGGTGTGGGATAAAGCGTTAATTGGTCATATTAGTGCTATGGCTAAAGAGCAAAAATACGCTATTCGAACACACAAGCCTTTGCATGCAGATGAGCACGCTATAGGGCAAACTTATCTATGGCTAACCGAGCAAACAGGCAGTCAAAAAGCATATAAAGATATTCAGCGTGTGTTTGATCGCATTTTAGATGACCCACCTACGGTAGGCTTAGAGTTAAACAAGAAAGGTAAAAAGCGGTATGGCTACGAAGGTGCTTGTCAGGATAGGTGGTGTTGGGCCGATGCTTTGTTTATGTCGCCTCGTGTTTGGTTGCAATTAAGTAATGTAACGGGTGACCCTAAGTACTTTGAGTATGCTGACAAAGAATTGTGGGCCACAGTTGATTATCTTTTTTCTGATGAGTATGGTTTGTTTTTTCGAGATAGTCGATATTTTGATTTGAAAAGTGACAATGGTGAGCCTGTTTTCTGGAGCCGTGGTAACGGATGGGTATTTGCAGCTTTACCGCTTATTATCGATCAATTACCAGAAAATCATCCATCAAAAGCACGCTACTTAGCGCTTTATAAGAAAAATGCAGCTAGCTTAATTAATTTACAAGCAGACGATGGTTATTGGCCAGCTTCATTGCGTGATCCCAATAAAGTCAAGACGCCTGAGACCAGCGGTACAGGCTTTATTACCTTCGGCTTGGCTTGGGGGGTGAATAACGGGATTTTAACCGATGATAAATCTAAGCAGGTGGTTCTTAAGGGGTGGAATGCCTTAACGCGTGCGGTGCAAAAGAATGGCCGAGTTAACTGGGTTCAGCAGGTAGGTAAAGCACCAGACCCGGTTAAAAAGACTGATACGCAGCTTTATGGCGCAGGCGCAGTATTATTGGCGGCGTCTGAAATGACAAAATGGACAGGAAATTAATACCCTACCAAAATTAACATTTTAAAAAAATGAAAATCAAAGTTATTAATGGTTAACAATATGAGTTTAGAAGAAACAATCGAAGATTTACAAACACGCATTTCTTTTCAGGAGGATACGATAAGTAAGTTGAGCGATATTGTTGCAAGGCATGATAAGCAATTGCAGGAAGTGCAAAATAGACTGTCATTAACAATTAATAAAGTGTCTGATTTGAGTGCTAGTAATAATGAGGGGGGTGAAGATGCGCCTCCACCGCATTATTAAGTATATTTATCCGTTTGGTGGATATTAGGTTGTTTGTTTTTTAGCCTTGCAATAATTATTATTGCAAGGCTTTTTTATTGGTTATTGGTTATTGGTTATTGGTTATTGGTTATTGGTTATTGGTTATTGGTAGTTAGTCTTTTTGGTTGACACTTAAAAGCGCTTCTAACACGTGTTCTCGAGAAATAAATCCCGCTAGTTTTTTCCCTTCTACGACAGGGTAATTTTTATATGGTCCCTTCATCATGCTCTCAGCGACTTCTAATATAGAGGTGTCGGGCGTAACGGTAACGGCGTTCGCATGCATTAAATGTGATACGTTGACAGATTCATCCCTATAGAATGCGTCGTTTAGTAATTTACCAATACAATCATGTTCAGAAATAAACCCGACAAGTTGGTTTGTATTGTCAACAACAGGTGCTCCAGTAATACGGTGTTCTACAATGGTGTGAATGGCATCTCTAACGCTGGCATCCTGCTGAATGGCATGGGGGTTTTTGTCCATGTAGTCTTTTACTAGTATTGAATGCATTTTTCACCTCTTCATTGTTTTATTAAACTTAGGCTTTTTATTTTTAAGGTCAAGTTTTAGTCATTTTTAGGCTTTTTTAATTCCATATGCATTTTTTTTTATGAAAAGTGTTACCGTTTTGTTTCAGTGTGTAGTTTTATTCGTGTGAATAGATTTTTACATGACTTTTATTGACTGATGGTGACAATAATTGATTTCATATGGTTGATACCTTCTTTTTTTTAATCAATAACCGTTGTTTTTATGCGCGAATATCTCAGTAGTTATCATTTTTTAGCTTAAATGTATAAATAGGTAACATTATTGTGTTTTTGTAGTAAAAAAGTAACATAAGTGAGTTATAGTTACATCATCAAATAAACGTTAAACAACTTACTTTTAAAATTATGGAGATTACAATGAAATTATATACACCTATATTAATGGTAATGACTTTACTCGTATCGACAAGTGCTTTCGCAAAAATAAAATATATTGATGGCACAGTTAGTGGCATCAATAATATTGACAAAACAATTTCTATTGTTAGCGTTAAATCTGGCGAAACGAAAGTTTACCGATATAGCGATACTGCTCGAATCGATTTTGTTTCTGCTGGTACTCAAATTGGCAGTTCACGTAATGTTAGCTCGCTTAGCAAAGGTGAGGCTGTAAGATTAAAGCTTAAGTAATTTACACCTGTAACCGTTTTTTACAGGTTGACGTTCATTAAACGTCTATATTATCTACAAGCACCTACTTTAAAATGGTAGGTGCTGTTTTATCATACGTTCAATATTTTATTTTAAGCCCCTTTTCTTTTTAGTTTATCTTCTTTGTGTGTTACTTCTTTTGGTATTTTCGTACCTATCTTTAATGATTAATGTTAAATTAACGTATTAAATATCATTAAGGTACTCTCTATTTATTCTAAACTATCCCTGCATGATCCCCGTGTAAATTACGTCAAAGAAAACTTATGAATATTATCGTTTTTTCTATATAGGAACCCAATACGGTATGCATTAGTTTTCGTTATACCGGGCGGCTGACTAGGTGAAGTGGTTATACTCTCTTTGTATTTTGTGAGCTGCGGTTATGGTTTTAAACTCGTCGTTTAAAAGGTATCGTTTTTACGTTATCGGTTTCTTGACGTCGACTTAAGGCGTAAAATTGTTGATTGTCATGCTGTTTATACAAGTTTGCACTACCTCAAAGTGTTATTAAATTCGTGAAATATCTTCAGTTATTATTGTAGGGCTGAGGCAGGTATTGAGTATTGTTTTATATAGGCAGGTTCTTACATTTATTTAGCCCGTAGATATTGTAGAAAATGAGAATTGGACATCGTAGAAAATGAGAATTGGACAAGGGGTGGATGTACACGCTTTTGGCCCTGGCGATAAGTTAGTTTTAGGTGGTGTTGTTATACCGTATTCATACGGTTTGGTGGCGCATTCTGATGGTGACGTTTTGTTGCATGCTTTATGTGATGCTTTACTCGGTGCGGCTGCATTGGGTGATATTGGTTATCATTTTCCTGATACTGATAATGCTTTTAAAAATGCAAATAGCCGTGACTTGCTGCGTATGGTTTTTGCGAAACTTTCCCACTTAGGCTACAGCCTTGTTAATGCCGATATGACAATTGTCGCTCAATCGCCCAAAATGGCGCCACATATTCCCTTTATGCGTGAGAATATTGCCGCTGATTGCAATACCGCTATTGATGCTATCAATGTTAAAGCAACAACAACTGAAAAGTTAGGTTTTAATGGTCGAAAAGAAGGCATTACAGCACTAGCTACCGTTCTTATTTCTCAACAATAAAATAAAAGATTGATAATGGAAAACACAACATTACTACACAAGCCTTTTGCTTACGCCTTAGATGTACCCACGATTACATCTGATTTCAAAACTGAGCCCAGTGACTTTATTGTCAATGAAAATCTTGATATTCAGTTTTCTGGTGAAGGTGAACATCATTATTTACATATACAAAAAACAGGTGAAAATACCTCATTTATTGCGAATGAACTGGCTCGTTTTTTAAAGATAAAACCACTTAATATCAGTTTTAGCGGTATGAAAGATAGGCATGCCATCACTACTCAGTGGTTTAGCATACAGTTGCCTGGTAAAGATTTAGCGCTAAATTGGGCTGATTTTGTGGCTTTTTCGGG
>CAKZUG010000017.1 GCA_937920545.1 uncultured Saccharophagus sp. | reverse complement strand
CCTACCAATAGCAATAATGATGTTTTTGGTATTATCGCATTTTTTAAGGACTTAATCAGAGGTTCCCTAACTAAATTTTTCACTATAGTGAAAATTGCATGAAAATAACCCATCACTTCTTAAATCACATCCAAGCAAGGTGAGATTAACGGCAAAATGCAAAACATTCAACTAAAACGGTGCCAAACGGACTAAAGAATGACGCGATCAAAGGCTTAGAGGCAGAATACAAACACCACCTTTGCCATAAACAATATAACGAGACTATTTTAGAGAGAAAACAAACACTGACAACTTACTACCAAAACAGTTGAAAAGAATACCTATTAAACACCAATCGATTATTACTATCGCGGCTTTCAATCACGCGCGCATGATGATTAATAACCTCACTGGCTTTAGCTAACCGGTCATATAACAACACATTAACCGTAGCAGCCAAATGCATACAAACTATTGTAGGTACATACACAACATGATCGGTTTGATCAATAATACTCTGCTCGATTGAGCCGTCTTCCGGCCCAAATATATACAAGGCATCTCGTGGATGGTTAAATTCTAGTAATGGCGTAGCGCCTTCGGCAAGTTCAACACAGACAATGCTCACTGTACTGGGCAAATCATCGGTTAAGCTTGTCATACTCATTAAAGGAATTTGAATTTGGCTTTGCCTGTTTTGAGTATCAGTGTGGTACGTCGACGCGCGTGAAAAGCGCACGTCTGTATAGTGTACAGCCGTTGCACCGTAACAACCTGCAGCACGCATCACTGCGCCGACATTGCTAGGGAACTCCAATTAACCTCGCGGCATCTCTGGCTTTCAGAAAGCTCTCAAGCAGCAGGAAACCTGTCTACGTTGACTTCGCTCAAAGGGCAACCAGCCCGCTTTTCTCAGCCGCCTAAACAGGAAAACTTTTTGAAGGCCAGAGGTGCCACAAGGTTAATCAGAGATTCCCTAGCGTAATTTTTTATGTAAAAACTGTCCGTATCTTAAATAATGTAATACTTGCAGAATAACTTTTTTGTTTCGCATCATAAAGGTATGCGTTACAGGCATAACAATATGATCATTCATACCTTCAAGCTTGGTATTCTCAACCGATACTTTGCCATCATCGGGGTTGGGCAGTTGCGTTGATAAAATTAAATTAATACTTTTTGTGCCTGCAATAATACCCACATCAAAGTTAGCAGCGCCTAATAAATTTGGCATGCTATTTTCTCCTGTTCCCAACTGCATACCAGCAGGCCCATTAAAAAAGGCAAAGCCAGGTAAGCGCCCCATTTTATCAATAATCTGGCTGCCTTTATTAGGCGGCCCTAACATAACGACTTTATTTAAACGGGGCATAACGCGCTTAGAAACATAATACCGTACCAAAATACCGCCTAACGAATGGGTAACAAAATGTATTTTTGATGCCGTACCACATCGTTTAATTGCCTGAGGAATCGCAGACATAGAAAGCGTCTCGATTGTAAACTTATTAGAGTCGTAACCCTGATTAACAACATGATAACCCGACTGAGTAAGTGCCTTATCAATTTTAGCCATACTATTTTGTGTTCTCACTAAACCATGCAATAAAATAACGCACTCTTTAGCTAAACTAATAGAAGGGAAAATAAAAGAGCAAATAATAAGTACAGTAAAAATAATTTTTTTAAATACAATAAGCAACATTCATTATCTCGTCATTAAAGTTTAAAGTATCGACCACTCAACACAATGAATACCCATCAAAATAGTTTGGCTAATATACATTAAATAAAATGCAAAATAATATTAAAGTAAAAACCTGAAATACAATATAGGCGAGTAATATGAAGGGGTAAAACCACATTAATACGAGCCTATTATTGGCCACCAGATTAAGCCATAATTTTATTTAGATCACGGGTCAGTGTATCCATACCAGCAATATACAGTATGCATACCTTACTTTCGCACACTCAACCCAAAAAAACCCACCCTCTACAGCTGGCTAAATAAATTCAATTGGCTTACGCGTAAAAATGAGGATTGTGCAGCTTGTAAAATAAGTGATTGGGTGCTTAACCGCGTGGCGGCTTCGGCATAGTCTATGTCGCGTAGTTGTGATAGTGCTTCAGTCATAACGAGGGTGGTGTCTTGGTTAAGCGCTTTGGTGCTTTCTAGCGTGTTAAACCGTGCGCCCAATTCTGATGTGGTATTGAGTACGCTGGTTTCTATGTTGGTGAGGTTGCCCAGTGTGGTGGCCACCACCTGCTCAAGTTGGTCGCGGCTTTCAGGTGTGCCATCGAAGGTTTTCATGGCTTCGCTAAGCTGCACTAATGTGGATAAAACATCTTGTTTTTCGCTGGCTTCAATAAAAATGCGGTCGCCGGGTGTTGATAACTCACCGTTGGTAGAGGTACTGCCTGTGGTGGTATCTATGCCAAGTGTATCGTCGATAAGTGCGCTGTTGCTGTTAATGGTAAAGTTAATGCCTTTGTCGCTACGAAGACCATTACTGTCGGCGGTCATGCCCAAACGGGTAAGCGCTTCGGCGTTGCCGTTAAAAGGATCATTTAACATGGTTTGTAAATCAGCGGTATTGTTAATGGGGCCGTTGAGTGTAAGAGTTTCTGTGCGCCCCGCTATGCTAATGCTGAAGGTTTCGGGCGTTAGGCTGAAATCTTGCGGTAAGGTTTGCAAGCCGGTTTGGTTGTAATTTTGTGTCGCGGGAGTGGCGGGTTGGCCCGATGCGGGCGCGCCGCTTATTTTAAATTTAACGCCATTAAACTCGATATCGCTGCCGTTACCAAAGGGTTGGTTTTGCGCCACAATTTTGCCCGTTGAGCGCTCGGTTACTGTAAAGTTAGGTGCAGGCGGCGAGATAAAATTATCGGCATTGAATGTCACGATCATATCCTCTGGGTAAAATTCATCAAAGGCTTTTTGATCGGTTATTTGTGCTACCGAGACATTAATGGGTGGCACCGATTGGTTATTGGGGCTAGTACGGGCTTTGGCTGTATTTTCTACACTGGGTATATCAACAAATATAGCTTTACCAGAATCGCTGGTACTGATGTTGGTGCTGGGCGATACTTTTATTTTTTGTTGGCCTTCGTCACCATTATAGGTAAAGCCGCTAATGGCGTCGCCTGTAAACGGTGGCGTGTTACTTTGGTAGCCGCCAAAAATATAATCGCCACCAGGGTTTTGTGTATTTAACAAGTTTTGCAATTCTCCAACACGTGAGTCCACTTCTGAAGCAAGCGCTGCGTATTCGGTTTGTGTAAGTACGGCCGTGTTACCCGCTTGTACGGTAAGCTCTTTCATGCGCAGCATTAAGTTGGTGACTGAGCGTAAGGCGGATTCTTCTTGTACGAGGTTGTTTTCGGCAATATCGATATTGCGATTAAATTGATCTGTGCTGGCCAGTTCTTGGTTAAGCTGTAGTATTTTTGTGGCGGCAACGGGATCGTCTGAAGGGGTTAAAACACGCACACCCGTAGAGAGTTGCTCTTGTGTTTTTACCAGTGCTTTATTGGCATCCGCCATACCATTATTGGCTATGTTAAATATTTGCAGTGATGATATACGCATAATTACACCTACCCTAGAACGACCCTATCAAGGTATCAAACAAATTACGGGCAACCGAAATAACCTGTGCATTAGCTTGATACATTTGTTCAAATTTAATTAAGTTAGCGGCCTCTTCATCGAGGTTAACCGCAGAAATTGAATTGCGTGTTTGTGTGGTTTGTTCTAATACTTGCTCGCTGGCGTTGGCATTAATCGTGGCCGAGCTAGTATCAATACCTATAAATTCAACTAACGATGCATAGCCCTCACCGATCGTGGCATTGCCATTAGCCAACACAGACTGGGTTTGGGTGTTGACTAAATTAAGCGCATTACGGTTATCGGATGCACCATTTAAGTTAAAGTCGATGGTGAAATCGTCGCCTTCAATCGGTGAGCCCGCTAGCGATACTTGTATGCCTAAAAAACTGCTTTTCGCAAAATCTGGAGCAGCTGAATCACCAAAAATTGTACTGACTGGCGGAAAGGTACGCATGCTCACATCGCTATTTAGCGTAACGTCTAATTGGCCACCTGCCACCATGCCCGATGTCGCGCCCGCGCCTTGGCCAGCTAATACAATGTCGTCGTTCGTACCGTCGCTCACGCTGATACTTTCTGTATTAGAGGCGATCAAATCAATTTGTAAATCGTCACCTTGAGTAGAGGTAATTTTAAGTATGGGGTTAGATGTCAAACTGTCGATAGATGACACCGCTGAAATACCTAGTTGTTGAAAATCATCGTTAGTGTTAATAATATTTGCGAGGTAATCATTAAACTCGGTAGGGTGAATTGTGGGGTTGGGTACGGCAGGCACCAATGCAGGCAACCCTGAAATGGGATCGAGCTCATAATCGAGCAGATCCTGCCCGTTTAAACCAATCTGTAAAGGCGATGTGTCGTTCACTTTTAGGTTACTGATCTCAATATAATTAAACGCGTTGGCGGTGACGCCGGGCACATTATTTAATGTGTTAGCTATTTCTTTAGCGCTAGCATTCACACCGGTATATACCGTTTTTGTTTGCTCGGAGCCGCCCTCTTGTGCTGGGGGCAACGTAAAGGTAATGGCCTCAGCGGGGTAACCGTTATCAATTTTTTGACCCGTACCAATAATGGGTGTTTTACCCGACGGTATACCCAGTAGCTCGCCTTTTGCAGCAATGACTGTTTGGCCTTTATCTTCTGTAAAAATAGAGTTGGGCAAACCTGCAATATAGGTTTTATTGCGTATCGGGGGGTCTAAATCTGTCGGGTTACCTGGGTCGCTATTATTTAACACGCTATAGGTAGTTGGCGATGTAAAGCGCACAATTAACGGCGGATCTAGCTCGCCGGGGTTTTGTAATAAAGGTAATGGGTTGTTGTTTGTATCAGTAAGCGATAAGACTTCACCCGATGAAATTTGCGCACTACCTCGGTTACCCAGTGAGGCTTCGGTAGATAGCGGCGTACCAAACGCTAACGTGCGCGGATCAAATAATTGAGATTGTATTTCTTTTGCAGCAAAACGCGTTGGCTTAAGTGTAAAAGCATCACCAGCATTTAATGTGCCTTGGTTAAAGGCCAGCTCTAGTCCGTCGAATTCAATACTAAATGGCATGGCGCCGGACACTAAACCTGTTGTCACTTCTTCGCCGTCTGTATCGCGGTGTATGCGATACAGACCGCCCGGTTCGATAGTCACGGTGTAATCGCTGCCTTGCATGGCTTGGGTGTTTTTAATATTGAGTTGCGCAAGCGGTGTTTGGCCCGTGTTATTAGAGTTTGAAATAACGCGCTGCTGTGCAGCAATAGGTGTATTGACATCGCTAAAAAACTTTTGGCCGAATTCGTTATCCAATGTAATACCTTGCTGGTGGCTGGTATTAAATTGGTCGGCAACAGCAACGGCTATTTGCCCAAACTGATTAAAGCTAGTATCGAGTGCATTATCTCTAAAACGGATTAACCCGCCAATTTCGCCCCCGCTAATGAGTTGCGTTAGATTTTGCTCGATACTATTTGATTGAAATACAATATTAAACTTAGATGGATCATCTTGGCTAGCTTGTAAATCGATATTACGGGCTTCGCGGCCAACCACCACGTTTTGTCCATTACCAATTAACACGTTAACTTCGCCGTTGTTTTGCTCGAAGGTTTGTATGGTTAACAAGCTAGATAATTGGCGTAGTGTCTCGTCGCGTTGGTCAAGTAAATCATTAGGTAAAGCGCCATTACCCGAGCCAACGGCATCGCCTATGCGGCCATTGATGCTAGCAACGTTTTTAATCAATGCGTTGACTTCTGCTACGGCAATGTTGAGTGCATCGTTAACACTGCTTTCTATTTGCTCAAAACGAGAGTACACCGTATTAAAACGGTTCGATACGTTTTCACCTTCCGTTAAAATAAGTTGGCGAGCGGGTATAGATGTTGGATCGTTTGCGCCATTATTGACTGAGGAATAAAATGAATCTAGTGCGCCAGCTAAACCTGTGTTCTCATCTGATAACAAGTTATCTAACTGGGATACATAACTCTGATAGGTGGATAAATCACTGTTTAATGAAGTATCGGTACGCACTTGTTTAATCACGAACTGGTTCGCAACACGCTCAATGGCATCAACTGAGGCTCCGTTCCCCACATAACCCGCGCCTTGCAGTGATGCAGGGTTGGTGATGGCATCCACTTTTTGACGGCTAAACCCATCGACACCCGCATTAGAAATGTTATGGCCTGTGGTGCTTAATGCACTTTGGCTAACACGTAAACCTGTAATGCTGATGCCAAGTAAATCAGATGTCATGCTGTTTACCTCGCCGTTAATGTCGTGCTAGGTGACGTGTCGTTATTGATATAACGTTCAACACTTTTTAATACGTCTATTATTTTATCGGCGTAGTCTGGGTCGGTAGCGTAACCTGCGCTGGCGATTTCTTGAATATAATCGGTAGCCGATGACGCAACCTCTAAGGCTTTTTTGTAACGTGGATTATCTTGTATAAAACCCATGTAATCCTGCACGCTTTTTTCGATGGAGTCGTATTGTCTGAAATCGGATTTCTCATTAACAAAACGGCCTTGTTTGTACTCCAGGCTATTTTGAGAGACCACATCGCCATCCCATGTTTTATGCGCCTTAATATTAAACACGTTATTGGAGCTGTTACCGTTTTGATCGGCTAACACTTTACTGCCCCAACCGGTTTCTAATGCCGATTGCGCAATAAGTACGAGTGGGTCTAACCCTACAGCCGAGGCGACTTTTTTTACACTAGGCAGTAATGTATCAATAAATTCATTAGGGGTTTTTGCCATAGCAATATGCCCCGATGGCATTTTTTTATCGTTTGTATTTTCAGATAAAATAGCATTTTTTGATGGTGCTTCACTTGATGGTGCTGAGTTTGATGGAGTCAGGGCAGACGATTGGCTGGGCGCATGAGAGCGAAGCGGCACGGGCATAGACGCAGCGCTTGCGCTTTTAGCGTCGCCGCTCTCGTTGCTACCCTCAACAGGCGTACCACCTACACGGCCCGATAACTGTTTGTACATCGCATCAGCAATCCCTAAACCTTTACCTGTTGATAGCGTCAGCGCCAGCTGTTTGTCGTACATGTCGCGGTAAAATTGCGATTCTTGGCTGTTAAAGGGGCTGTCTTGTTCAAAAACAGCATTGGCTTCGCGCATGCTTTTTATCATTTGATTCACAAATATCGATTCAAATTGCTGCGCCACTTTTTTAAGTGAGGCTTGCTTATCGTCGTTATGTTTTAACGATTCTAATGCGTTTAAATCGGTGTAAATATCGTCGCGCTTAATACCTGCCGAGCTAGACGATAACGGTGCTAATGCAGCCTGTGAAGAGCTAATTAAAGGCGTTGTCATTTATATCACCACTATTTCGGCTTTGAGTGCGCCGGCTTGTTTTAGGGCCTCTAAAATGGCCATTAGATCACCCGGGGCCGCACCCACCTCGTTAACCGCACGCACAATATCGTTAAGCGTGGGGCCGGGGCTAAAGTTAAACATAGGGCCAGATTCTTCGGTTACTTCTACTTGGCTATTGGGCACAACCACGGTTTCGCCCTCGCCTAACGCGTTAGGCTGGCTAATGGTGACGTCTTCTTTGATGGTGACGGTTAATGAACCGTGCGTAACGGCAACGGGTTTAACACGCACATGATCGCCCACAACAATGGTACCCGTACGAGAATTAATAATAATTTTTGCACTGCCCTCGCCGGGGTCGACTTGTAGGTTTTCTAACAAGGCAATAAATTCAACACGGTGTGCCGGATTTTTAGGCGCAAGCACCGTGACCGATGCGGCGTCCATAGGCTTAGCAACACCCGGCCCCATTAACGTATTAATGCTGTCGGCTAAACGTTTAGATGTGGTGAAATCGGCGGTGTGTAAGTTAAAGACTATTTCGCTTTCTGCGCCAAAATTTGCGGCTACCGCTCGCTCAACAAATGCGCCATTAGGAATACGCCCCACGCTTGGTATATTCACCGTAACTTTTGAGCCATCGCGCCCTTCTGCGCCAAAGCCACCCACAATCAGGTTACCCTGTGCCATGGCATAGACTTGACCATCGACTCCTTTTAAAGGCGTCATCAATAATGCGCCACCACGTAGGCTTTTTGCGTTAGCTATAGACGAGGCGGTAATATCAATTTTTTGTCCAGGCTTAGCAAATGCGGGGATCTCGGCATGTACGGCAACCGCAGCCACATTTTTAAGTTGAAAATTTGCACCTGGCGGAACCGTAATACCAAACTGTTTTAGCATGGCCTGAAAAGACTGTGTCGTAAAAGGTGTTTGCGCGGTTTGATCGCCTGAGCCGTCTAGCCCCACCACCAAACCATACCCGACTAGTTGGTTAGCGCGCACGCCTTTTAAAGATGCAATATCTTTAATACGCTCGGCGTTCACAGACGCAACCGAACAGGTAAAAAATCCCAGAATAAAGGTAAGCAATAGATAAGAGATTCGCATGATAATTCCTTTAAAATGGCCAAATAGGGTTAATAAAAAAGCGTGACAACCAACCCATTTTTTGTGCGTTAGCCAATTCGCCTTCACCCGAATACGTAATGCGGGCGTTGGCTATTTTGGTTGACATAATGGTGTTATCGGGGTCGATATCGGCGGGGCGTACAATACCGCTAATGCGAATATATTCATCGCCTCGGTTTAAAGTCATCCATTTTTCACCCCGAATGGATAAATTGCCGTTGGGGTATTGCCCCACAACAGTCACCGAAATACTGCCGTTTAATTGATTACTTTGGTCAGCTTCAGATTCACCCGTAAATTCGCGCTCTTGGGTAATATCGTTACCTAACCCCAGCCCTTTAAAACTGGGAATAGTATTTAAAAGCGTGCCAGCATTACTGGTAATTTCACTTTCTTTGGTTACACCGCTGGCGGCGGATTTACTCGATGATGTTTGCTCATTTAATATCACCGTAACAATGTCACCAACACGTAGTGCTTTTATATCCCCAAACAAATTCATGTGGTTATTCGGGCTATATAACGAGCCATTAACTGGTGTGATAGTTGCGTCATTTGTGACGAGCGCAGGCGCATAATAAGGGTCGTTAGGTCTAGCAGGCTGCTGCACAACGCAACCCGTTAGCGTCATAAACATACACAGTGTTGTGTAAGGTTTAGCGTGCTTGTGTATGTTTATTTTCATGGCTTGCCCCAACAGATTCTTAAAAAATATTAAATATTTTGTGTAATAAATTGCAGCATTTGATCCGAAGTAGACACCACTTTTGAGTTCATCTCATACGCGCGTTGTGTGGTAATCATGTTGACCATTTCTTCTACAATATCCACATTGGAGTTTTCCAACATACCTTGTTTAAGCGAACCTAAGCCAGCCAAGCCCGGTACGCCTTGTACAGGATCACCGCTGGAGCCTGTCTCGACAAATAAGTTACCGCCCACAGCTTGTAGACCCGCAGGGTTAACAAAATCGACTATTTGAATATTGCCAATATTAACGGGAGCCGCATCGCCACGTATCTGCGCACTCACCACACCATCAACACCAATAGTGATGCTATTAGCGTTTTCGGGTACGGTAATATTGGGGTCGAGGGTTAAGCCGCTGGCATTGACAATGGTGCCGTCGTTACTCAAATGAAATTGACCATCGCGGGTGTAAGCTGTTGTACCATCGGGCTGTACAATCGGAAAAAATCCACGCCCATCAATGGCGACATCTAAAGGCTGATCCGTAATTTGCAAACTGCCTGCAGTAAATTGTTTTTGCGTACCCACAACGCGCACACCCGTACCCAATTGTAGGCCCGAAGGTAGCTCGGTTTCTTCTGTGGCTTGACCGCCGGGTTGGCGCTGTATTTGATACAATAAATCTTCAAACACGGCACGATCACGTTTAAACCCCACCGTTGAGGCATTCGCCAAGTTGTTTGAAATGGTGGTTAACCGTGTATCTTGCGCGGCCAACCCTGTTTTACTCACATATAGTGCTGCGTGCATAAATCACCTCTTGAGTGGTATTGCTGCGTTAGTTCATTTACTGAGTTAGTTCGATCTTTTTATTAGTTCGATCTTTTTAATAGCTCGTTTTCTGCGTTAATTCATCTGTAAAAGTTTGGCGGATGCTTCTGAGTTTTGTTTCGCGCTTTGCATCAACTTCACTTGCATTTCGTACTGCCTAGACAGCTCTAACATGCTAATCATCTCGCCTACGGCATTAACGTTACTGGCTTCGACAAAACCTGGGGTCACACGCACATTGGCATCGGCCTCGGCAATTTGGGGGCCATTAGGATCGGCAAAACGGTGTAAGCCGTCTTCATTTTTTTTAAGGAGATCGGTGTCGGGGTTAACCAATTTAATGCGGTCAATCACGGCCACCTGATCAACAGCCTGCCCCGCAGGAATAATGCTGATGGTGCCGTCTAAACCAATTTCGACTTTTTCATGGGGCGGAATCGTGATAAAACCGCCGTTGCCTAAAACAGGCAGACCATTGCTGGTACGCAAAATACCCACGCTATCAACATTCATCGAACCGGCTCGTGAATACGCTTCCGTTCCATCATTGCCTTGTACGGCAATAAACCCTTGATTGTTAATGGCAACATCGAGGTTGCGGCCTGTTTCGACTAATGCGCCTTGCGAGAAATCGGTACCGGGGTTTTCGGTTAACGCATAGGCACGAGTCGGCGAGCCATCGCCGTAGTAAACAGGCATGCTGCGCGCTTGGGCAAAGTCGGCTTTAAAACCGTCGGTATTCACATTGGCTAAATTATTGGCGTGGGCGGTTTGCGATAACATATTATGTTTCGCGCCTGCCATTGCAATATAGAGTGCTTTATCCATGATCCGCTCCGTCAAAAAAACTGCATAAAAAGTGAGTTATGTAAGTTTTTGCAAGATGGATGCCAATCGACGGGTTTTATAAATGGCTATGAAAAAGAGGACGGTTTGATGTGTGTTTGGTTTTCATGGAACAGTAAAACACGGTTGAATGTAAAGCTTTAAACATGCCTGATACAGGGCTTTTTATGTCACTTTTTTTGTGGCTTTTTATATCATTTCTCTGATTAACCTCGTAGCGTCTCTGCGTGACGTAGAATCAAAAGCGATGCAGCTGAACACTGCGTTAGACATTTATTTATGAACATACATATTAACAAGACACAAAAATGCTTAAAATCGGTATTTAAGCACTTTTATTATATGTACCTATAAAAATTAACGTAAATTAATAATAGTTTGTGTCACTGCATCGGCGGTTTCAATAGTTTTGGCGCTAGCCTGAAAGTTTCGCTGCGCAATAATGAGGTTCACTAATTGTTGCGACAAATCGACATTGGATTCTTCTAGCGAGCCAGACTGTATCGCTCCTAACGAGGCCGACCCTGGCGTACCCACACTAGGCCCACCAGATCTAAATGTTTCTGCCCACATGGTGCCACCCACAGGCTGTAAACCTTGTTGATTAGAAAATTCGGCAAGCACAACTTGACCCAATTCAAGTGATTGCCCATTGGTAAAGCGGGCAAAAATGACCCCATCATCGGCAATGTTTAGCCCTGCCAGCCTACCGGTGGTAAAGCCGTCTTGATCCACACCGTTTACAGCAAATTCAGAGCCAAACTGGGTCGTACCTTCAAGGTCGACCACAAAATTAGAACTTGTGGGAGGGTCAGGAATAACAGTAGTGCCCGCCGCTAAATTTGGCTCTGGGCCAAGCGCACCATTTTGCAAGCCGTTCTCGTCCATGGGTGTCCAGTTAGCAATCACGATATCTTCTGTGCGCACGTCATTTATCGAGCCGTCTTCATTAAAGTACACGTTGTAGCTGGCGCGTGTGGCTTCGATATTTTGGGGCGGCGGCAAGGTGGTGTCTGGGCGACCCACATCTTGATCATCGACTTGCACATACATAAGCCAGTGGTTGGTCGTGGTTGTGGGGTCAGCGGGGTCGAAGGGTTGTTTGACAAAGTACTGTGTTAAAACATGCGAGTTACCCAAGCTATCAAAAATCGTCATCGATGTGGCGCTGTTGTAGGTCTCTTGATCGAGTGGGTCAAATTCGTTGATATCAACTTGCGTAAATTCGTTTTCCGTTAACTGTTGGAACATACCCGTAAACTGGGGGCTAGGATCTGATAGTGTATAATCTTCTTCGAGTACTAATTCAATTTCACCACCAATAATAACCGAGTTTACCGAAGCATCTTCAGACCCCACACCACCCACGGTTAATGTTTGCGGTGCGGATGTTTCACCACCAATAATGGTCAATGTATCGGTATTATTACCCTCGATAGAAACACGTATATCATCACCCACGGCCGACGTAATATTGAGTCCGCCGCCAGCAGGGTCAAGCGTAGCCGTCATGCCAGGCAATATTGTATTGGTGAAGGTGTTAATTTGCTGCTCTAGCTCAATAAGATCATTTACGATCATATCAACACCGTTAATGGTGACAGTGGCATTACCCGCTGTGGTGAGATTGCTGATTGTAGCGTTGGTGGATGCCGTGGCGGCAATGCCTTGTAACGAGTTAAGCTCTGACGCTGTGGTGGCCGCTGTTGCACCTAGCCCCGCTGTAAGCGTGACCGTACTACCCTCGGGCGAGGTAATATCTATTGATTGCGCAGGGTAACCGTTAGATACAGCGGGCAAACCATCTACGCGCGTAATACCGCCATCAATACCCAATGCGGTGGTATTAGCATTGACATTGGCAGGGTCAACGGTAATGTCCATTTGGGTAAATTCGCCATCGTAAATAGAGTCAAATTTAATAATAGGGTTGCCGCCTGCATCCACAGCACTGGATGCAACCACATCAATGGCATCTAAACCATTACCTGCCGAAAAAATTTGGGTATTAATAGCACCAACTAACGCCGATATGCCAGCTTGATCGGTAATATTGTTTGGTAGGTTATTGTTATTTAAGTTGATTGTAACGGTGCCTGTATTGCCTACGCTGGCGCCACTTACCGATAAATCAAACACAATTGGGTTGTTGGTTAAATCGGTAATAGGCAACGTAAAAGGCGACGCCTGTACACTGGTGGTTAATGGGTCTTGTAAGCCTATTTGCGCGGCGCCAATAGCAGGGCCGCCAGTTGTAAACTCAAAACCGCTGGTTTGCAACACCGGCTCAGTTGAATCAAGGTTAAGTAATGAATTAACACCCGTCGTTTGGCGCGGCGATAAGTTACTGGTTTCTATTTGGATATCACCACGTATACCATCTAGGTTGCCTGTTTCATCCGCCTGAAAACCTTGTAAACGTGCATCACTATTGGTAACCACAAAGCCGTCGGCGTCTAACCCAAAACTACCTGCACGGGTATATAATGCTTCGCCTCCTTGGCTAACAACAAAAAAACCACTGCCGTTAATGGCAAGGTCTAACTCGTTTTCTGTAAAGCTGACATTGCCTTGCGAGAAACTTTGCGACACATCCATGACCTGTACGCCGCTACCAATATTACCGGAGCCTGCACCTAACGATGTAGCATATACATCACCAAACTCTGCACGCGAACCTTTAAAACCAGTGGTTGAGGCATTTGCAATGTTATTACCGGTTACAGAAAGGTCACTGGATGCTGCACGAATACCACTTAAAGCAGATTGAAAAGGCATACTATTCTCCTACTGTGTCTAAAATCATGACAGCCCGCAAGTCGGGGCTATTCATTAAACTGTTTAATGTCGTTTAGGCTTACTGGGCCTATGCCCGATAAATTCAGGGTTAGCGTGCCGTTTTGACCCACCGTCACGCTGTTTACATTGGCGCTAAGTGCCGTATCTAATTGTATTTCCTCGCCGTTTTGCTGGCTGAGCACTTCAAATCGGTACGTGCCCGCTGGCATGCCGTTTTCTTGACTGCTTTGCCAATCGAGTAAATTACCGTTGGCTTCTACTTGTATGCCATCCCAACGCAGCGCTAACTCGCCAGCAGGTTGAGCGCCAAGGTCAACTTGAT
This sequence comes from uncultured Saccharophagus sp., assembly GCA_937920545.1. Lineage (GTDB taxonomy): Bacteria > Pseudomonadota > Gammaproteobacteria > Pseudomonadales > Cellvibrionaceae > Saccharophagus. The sequence goes on along the minus strand of CAKZUG010000017.1, from coordinate 26,288 downwards.
CAACCAACGTACCCGACTCGCTATAAATGTTGAGTGTCACTTCACCGCTACTAGAGGGCACGTCCACGCTTGCACTGACCACTTCACCGGGAATCAAATCGGTTGTATCCGATGGCACCGTCACAGATCGCCCAACTAAAGTAGACGCCTGCAAGGCTTGGTTCGCCACAAAATTACTGGCGAAACTATCAAAGTTATTGTTTAACTTATCCAAACTTTCTACCGAGCTAAATTGTGCAAGTTGCGCAATAAACTCAGAGTTTTCTTGTGGACTTAACGGATCTTGATTTTCTAATTGTGTGATCATTAATTCTAAAAAAGCGCTCTGCCCTAGCTCATTTGATTGAGCTTGTGCGGGGTTCTTTTTGGCAATCGATAAATCATTAAAAACAGTATTGGTGGCCGAGGCAACATCATTCATAAGTGGCTCCTTTTTTACCGTTATGTTGTAGTAATTTTTTCACTTATTGACCTAACGATAAAACGCGTTGAGCCATTTGTTTGGCAGAGTTCATGACTTCGACATTCATCTGAAACGAACGCGATGCTGAAATCATATCCGCCATTTGTTCAACCACATTCACATTGGGGTAAAACACGTATCCTTCGTTATCGGCCTGTGGGTGATTAGGCTCGTAACGTCGCTGTAAAGGCGCATCGCTTTCAACAATACCTTTCACCTCCACACCCGTTGAGACTTGCTGACCATTAAGTTGCGCCGTAGGGTTTAGCATATCTTCTTGCGCGGCAGCAAAAACAGCATACCTAGCACGGTAAACCGTATCGCTACTTGAACTGGCTGTTTGCGCGTTAGCAATATTACTGGCCGTTGTATTAAGGCGCACACTCTGAGCGTTCATACCTGTACCGGCTGTATTAAAAATACCTGAAATACTCATACGTGCTCCTATTGCCCTTTAATGGCTTTGGTTAAACTTTTAAATTTGCTGTTTAAAAATGTAAATGCCGCTTGAAATTCGATGGTGTTTTTCATAAATTCGGCATGTTCAATTTGCTCGTCAACGGTATTACCATCAACAGAGGGCTGCATAGAGGCGCGGTAAAGTCTTTCCGCCCCCATGTTCGAGCCATTGTTAAAACCAAAATGGGCATTGTGCGTTGACAACGTCGAGAGCGTATTGCCGCCACCCATTTTTCGATCTAATGTTTGTTTAAAATCGATGTCTCGCGCTTTAAAACCAGGCGTATTTACATTAGCCAAATTATTGGCTAATACACCTGCACGGTGTGCACGGGTGGTTAACACCGCCTCCTGCATACCTAGTGCGTTATTAAATGAAATCGCCATACGCGCCTCGTCTTATCAAATATAATTAACTGAGTAAAAAAGGGCTAAAAACTGCCACTTTTTTATTTATAAAAAAATATTTGCAAGGGGTATGCCAAAAAGAGAAAAGAGAAAAGAGAAAAGAGAAAAGTATTTCTATTAACAGAAATAGGGTTAACTTAAAAATATAATCGAAAAATAAAGAAAGAATAAATAAATAAATAAATAATAAAAAAAGGGCTGATAAATCAGCCCAAAGGACACACAACAATGAAAAGGAAACATAACAATGAAAAAACATATGAAAATTTCAAAACGATTGTTAACGGTACAAAATTAAACCTACTAATAAACCGTTAATTCTTACCGTACTATTCACATTTGAATGTAAAAGCACTCTTTGGCGTTAAAATCATCATAACAAAATATAGGGTTACGTCTAATACTAATGTGTTACTAGAATCTATTTTTTATTCTCTTTTAAAAATGACAACACTAACCATACAGGTAACGTAATATACAATAGAGAATGCAGAGCGTAGATAAAGCCTTTAAATGAAGGGTGTAGCCTATATAAACAATAATAATCTCTAAAAACATCAAGTCATTTAAAAAAAATACATAAAAAAATACATAAAAAAACCGCAATATTTTATTGCGGTTTTGATTGGTGCATCACATAAATAAAACGCAAAACCGAATAGCCGATTCAAACTATAGCGATTTTTTTGTATATATTAAGAAGCAACCGCTGTTTGGGGGTAATGAATTTCATCCCAACCGCTTTTGACTTCTACGAGTAAATTTTTAATCTCGAAAAGTGCATCGCCTTTATTACCGTTTTCATAGGTTTTGTTAATTTGGTTAGTGGGTGCAACGCGCTCTATCATGTATCCATAAAGCATATCTAAATTAGAGGCCACTTCACCGCCCTGCTCTAGGTTTAGCAAGTTTCTTAAACCATGAATAATACCCACAATTTTTTGAATGAGTATTTCTTGCTCTTTCTTTTTGCCTTCAATCAAGCTGACACGCGCTTGATCAATACGCTCTAATGCACCATCCATCATTAATGAAATAACCTGATGCGAGCTTAAGCTATCGCCCATTTTTTGAATTGTATCTGCCGCTTTAGTTTGTTTAATTTCCATTTTTTAACCCTCATATTTAACAGTATAAAATTTAGCGGTTTAACGTTGCCGCTTTTTTGTTGTTATGTAGGTTAATGCATACACAGTGCCAACAATTAAATAAAGAAAATAATAATACGAAAAAAAACCGCTATAAAAAGTCATTTTTAAGCGGTTTTAAAGCGTTTTTTATATTTTTAATAAGCTGATATACCTATTTATGACGGCTTATGGTGAGCTACGACTTGGATAGCTGAAAAGAATACCCCTGCGTATGAGGCACGCTGTAAATATGTCCCTATACGCTCTGCGTTGGCATCCTGCCTCCGACGGCCTCATACCCAGGGCTATTCTTTCTTTGTGTCGTGTTAATATGTTTAATATAAAAAATACAGTCACACATATGTTCAATAGGTAATACGTTTAACAGGCAATAAAACACAACTATCTATAAAACAGAAATTTTGACTTTATATTATTGTTTAGGTGCAATTTGTCGCCAAGTATCTGACATACCCGTTAATAACTCAGCAGCCTCATCTAGCAATTCTGTGCTATTGGTTGCGTGGGCTTTGCTTAAAATAGATTGCGTGTATAAATATAATGCGTCTAAATTATCGGTAATATCTTCGGCTTGATCTTTATCTAGGTTTTCACGTAAGCCATTTAAAATGGCAATGGCTTGGTTAATACGCTTGCCTTTGGCTTCTATTTGTTTGTACTGCATTGCACCTTTTGCCTGTGCAATACGTTCTATGCAGCCATCGTAAAGCATTTGTATCAGCTGGTGAGGCGTGGCCACACCGGCATTCGCTTTGGTTTGAACATTCGCATACGAGTTTAGAGCAAATTGTGTATTCAAGGGTCACTCCCGTTTAACACGTTTGGTTAATACCTGGCTTAAAAGCGTCTTAATTGAAAACGCCTTAAATAACAGCATCTCAAATAAAAGCGTGTTTGCTAAGAGCGCCTCCATTAAGATCTTATTTGCCAAGATTTACTTTGTTAAGGTTTTCTTTGTTAAGGTCTTCTTTGTTAAGACCTTCTCTGTTAAAAGGTTAACGGCAAAACATGTTAAAAATTGAGGGTTTAAGTGGTTTATTTTTTATTTAATCAAAAGACTTACTATCAAAACAGTTGAAAATAATACCCTTGCGTATGATGCACGCTATCAATCTATCCCTATACGCTCTGCGTCGGCATCCTGCCTCCGATGGCCTCATACCCAAGGGTATTCTTTCTTTGTGTCTTGTTAATACCTTACATATTCAGCCCAAAACGGCTTAGCCATCGCGTGCAGTAAACGGTAAGGTATCAAATAAATTATCTAAAAAGCTCGACGATGAATTAATACTGTTAATAATGCGTTCCATCGAAATAAACTGGTTCATTAATCGCTCTTCAAAAGCCGATAACTTTCTATCTAGGTTATCTTGATCGGTATCAAGCCTATCGAGTGTGTCTTCTAGTGAGGTTTCACGGGCGGCAATAACACCGTCGCTATCTAAAAACTCGGCAATTAAACCGTCAATTTCGCCGGCAAAACCCCGCGAAAAATTGACGGTAGCACTGGTGGCATTATCGCCAATCACTAACGCCAAACCTTGTGCAGGGTCACCCAACTCGGGTAATAACACATTGCCCGAACCAAAGCTGGCTTTGCCATCAATCGTACCCGACGCAGAAGAACCCTGCGACCCATTGGCGACATCTAAACCAAAGTCGCTGAGTAAATCAGCCGATGCCTCGGTAATATTAACACCTGAGTTAGTACCGTATTGGTTAGAGGTAAACGTAAAACGGTTGTTATCTTGGTCAAAATTCACCAACACACTGGAGCCGTTTTCTTTTAAATTGGTGTCGCTGTTGATCGCCGCTTGCAAGGCAAGTGCAACGGCATCTTGGTCGGCATAATCGGCACTGGGCAAGGTAATTGTGTCTGACTCATTGCCGTTAACACGAATTTTAAAAGTATGATCTTGCCCCGTGGTATCAAAATTAGGAAAGCCCCCGGCAATGGCTGTACCCTCTAAGCCACCGCGTGAAGGCTGTGACGTCACGTTGACATCGTATTCGCCTGTGGCGGTTCTATCATTAAAGCTGTTAATAAAAACCGCTGGATCGGTTGTACTGGTGTTGGGCGCAAAGAGTTTTTGTACATCTTCAAAACGCTCGTCAAAAGCGGTGTCAAATTCTTCATTGTCTATCGAAATAGTCCCGTCGCGTTCAGTTTGTATCCCTGCACGTGCTAGCGATGTAAAACCATTATCGGCTAAACCCGGAATGGTATTGGTAATCGTGGCGCGTATGCGCGTTAAAATAGACTTGGCAAGTGAGTCACCTGCTAACGAGCCAATGACTGTTTCGGTATCGCCATCATCATTGACTTCTTCTTTTACACCAAAAATAGGGTCGGTGGCTTCTAAAAAAGCATTATAGGTATCGACAAAATCACGGATAGATTGCTTGGCAAAGTCTTTATCGTCGGCCACGGTAACCGTTACTTTTTGGCCTGGGTCGGCTTTTAATATATCCAAGGTTAAGCCTTCCACCACATCATCAATGGTGTTACTTGAGCGCGATACTGGTAGGCCGTTAATGGTTAGCTCGGCATTATTGCCGCTTTGGGTCTCGGTGGCTTGGGTGGTAAAATCGTCTTGGCTTGCGTTAAACGCAAAGCGCGATAACCCACTGGCATCTGTGTTATCCGCTGGTAGCCCGCCTTCATCGGCGGTAATTTGTAACTCGTTATCTGACCCCGATGCAGCCAATACCGACAAACGAAAACCATCGCCATCAAAAATAATACTGGCTTGTATGCCTTGGTCGGCATCGTTAATGGCGTCGCGTAAGCCTTCTAGGGTGTTGTTGGTATCGTCTATAACAACATCAAACGATTCGGCTTCGGGGTTAGCAGTAAAACTGGTTGCGCGGCCATCGACATCTCGGGTCCAATTACCCAGGTTAAAGCTGAGCGTACCCTCGCCTATGGGTGCGTCATCGGCGCTTAGCCCTTCAAAGGCAATGGCTTGTGATTGCGCGACATCTTCTACGGTAAAATTGTAGACACCTGCTTTTACATCGGTCGATAACGATGCTGGCACAAGGGCGTCGCTTTCTGTAAAGGCAGCGGTTTTACTAAAGAGGCTTTCTGGCGCAACAAGGTTTTGGGCCGATGCCTGTAATGTAGACAAAGCACTTTTAAGCAAACCAAAATCAGAAATTTGAGTTTGCGTGGTTTGTGTTGTGCTATCAATACGCTGCTGTGGCGCGGCGCCCTCAACAGCCGTAAGTTGGGTAACGAGGTTTCGGGTATCAATACCCGAGCCTGCACCCAATGATTGTATGATGTTATTTTCTATCATGTGATAACCATATACCTGCTTATGTTACATACTTTTTTACATGACTTTTATATACCTTGTTTGTATTCATTGTTTACATAAGTTACTTACATAAGTTGCATACATGTACAAACGGTTTGCCTAAACAATAAACGCACTACTTATATGGCTTATTGCTATTTATTTTTAGGCACGTTGTCAGGGTTGTGTGAAGTATGTATATTTTTTGCCTTAGTATAAGTATCGGCAAAATTCCTAATAAACAGAGGAGTATTTTTAGATTTATTTCTTTAAATTAGATAAAAGCTTATAGCAATATGTAACATCATTTTTTGAACGTAAAAAAATGCCGCCAAACGCCGCCCTCTTTTATTAAAATAAAATAACAATAGGCTTTTATATGGCTTAAGGGGCTTAACGCTAGTATTTAAAGTTACACGGCCATAAAAGCTCACAGTATTGGGTGCAATACTAATAAACGATTAAATAACACTTTGCATTCACAGCCATTGTGTGGCTAAAGCATAAAACTAGCCAGATGCGTTCACCAGGTTAAGCTCGCCCCCTGTTTCTAAGTTTTTAGCGAGTTCCAAAAAAACGTCTTCGGGTATTTGCCTAATCACTTTACCCGATTCACTCTCGACCACTTTTATCACGGTTTGGTCCAAATCTTTATCAACTGAAAAAACCAGGTCGCGCTGGATATTTTGTACATACGCGTTTGCATTATCGAGTGCAGAATTGACCTCAGCCTCGTTTGGCTTGGTGTCTTCTTTGGTTTTATCGGCGCTTTGAGCTGAATTAATTTGCGCGGCATTAACCTGTGCTGTACTAATTTGTGCTGTATTGGTTCTTGTTGAGTCTGCGGGCTGGGCATTACCCACAACGTTAGGGGTATTCACAATTGCCGATGATGTTTGCGCCGTTTTTTGAGCGGCAACGGGGTTTATGCTGGGTGTTTGGCCTATATCATTCATAACCTGTACCTCTGGGAAAGCCGAAAGCCGGAAGGGTTAAGTTCCGGCTAGACAATATACATTTAAACAATCTATGAGTCTGCCAACTGCGCAAGCTCATAAAATCACCTATTACTGTAGAAGCGAAAGTACCTGCTGAGGTCTTGCATTTGCCTGAGCCAAAATAGACTGAGAAGCTTGCTGAAGAACCTGCGCACGGCTTAGCGCGGCGGTTTCTGCGGCAAAGTCGGCATCCACAACCCGTGAACGTGCAGCCGATGTATTCTCAGATACGTTACTGAGGTTAGACACAGTAAAATCTAAACGGTTACTCACCGCACCCAACTGCGAGCGGGTATCGTTTATGGTTTCTAAAGCGGTATCGATTGAGCCAATGGCAGCTTGTGCACCCGATACTGTTGAGATACTGATACTTGAAATAGCTGTTCCTGTCTCAACAGAACTTAGATCACTGTTCACGCTGCGCAGCCCCGTTGCTGCCGCGCCGTTATCGGTAGTCTCAACTTGTATGGTCTGGCCACTAACAGAATCAAGTTTAATACCCGAATTAACAACTGTAGGGTCTAATAAATTATCGGAGCCTACTGAGTCAGAAAAAGTGATCCCCAATGCGTTTGCTACCGCTAAACTATCATCCGCAGCAGCTCCAGCTAAATCCAAAGTGATTGTAGAATTACTTGATAGAGCAAGTTGGCCGTTATCATCAATAGATGCTCTAACACCAGTTGTACCCGAAACATCATTAAACGAGCTCAATACAGTTTCAGAAGATGTCACATCAATGGTTACATCTGTGCCATTAACATTAAGAGCACCCGTGGTTGAAATTTCTGTGGCAACAGCAGTGGCTGCACCTGTTGTTGAATCAGCATTTGCACCAGAAAGGTCCGCAGTATTAATTAAACCTGAAAGTTGAACTGTTCCAGCATCCAGTTCTGACACAACAATGGTATTTTCAGAGAATAGCTGTATTTGACCATCATCTAATACACTTGCAGTAACACCAGTATTAGCAGATTCTGCGTTTAAAAGTGCAGCCACTTCGCTGCCATCAGCAGCACCCGCTATATCAATGGTATTACCATTGATAAGTATTTCACCAGCACCAGCACCTAATGCATCCAGTGCAGCGAAATCTTGACCTGTTGTAGTTGAGGTTATTACTGCGGCATTACTGCTTAAATTAAGGTCATAAGTCGCTTGCGCACTAACTGAAGCCACAACGCCTGTTTCAGCCGATGCTTTGTTAATATTATCGACTTTTGTTTGTAAATTATCAGCACCTTCTACCGAAATGCTCGTGCCATTGATTTTTAAATCATTAACAACAAGTGCAGTCGTAAAATCAACAGTTTGAGCATCAACAGTATCACCTGTTGCACCACCTAAAACCTCACCTTGCGCTCTTGTTTCTTGAAAACCAAAAGCTTCTAAATCTGCACTTGTACCTTCTGCACCGCGTGTGATTGTGATCTCGCCGCCATCATCAGATGTAAGTGAAATAGCGCCTTGTTGCGCTGCACCATTAGTAAAACCAGTACCCGCTAAGTCGCCAGGAGCTGTCTCGGCTACCGTAATAGAACCGCCTGTGCTATTACTTAAAATAAGCTTATTTTCACTACTAACACTAGCAGTAACTGCACCACCGGTTTGCTCATTAATTAAATCAGCCAGCTCATTGATGTTTGTAGTTGAAATATTATCGTTTGCATCATCAGAACCTACAGTAAATGTAGTGGCGTCAGACCCATCTATTGAGCCAACGGCAATAGTAAACTCTTCCCCTGCACCCAAAACACCTGTTCCAGCAGTCGCAGCTTCAAATACATTAGAAGCGGATGCTGTTACACCTTCAACATTATTATTAATATCACTAATTACATCATCTAGATTTGAACCTGTAGCAGCTAAATCAATAGCGCCCAGTGCTTGACCATTTATCTGTATATCACCTTCATCAATACTCAATGTAGCGCTTATATTGTCACCCGTTAGATCACCGCTAGTCGACCCCAAACCTAAAGATTTAGTCGATGTCTCGGCAATTTCAAATGAGATAGTTTGGCCCGCGTTTGCACCGATCTGTAAATCAATTTTACCTGCGCTGCCATCTAGAATATTTTGACCGTTAAAGCTGGTTGTTTCTGAAATGCGGTCTAGCTCTTGTACAAGTTGTTGTACCTCGGCATCGAGCGTATTGCGGTCGGAGTCTGAATAAATGCCGTTCGATGATTGCACCGACAGTTCACGCATACGTTGCAAAATATTGGTTGACTCTTGAAGCGCGCCCTCGGCGGTTTGAATCAGCGATGAGCCATCGTTGGCGTTACGGATAGCCTGATCGAGACCACGAATTTGCGATGTTTGACGGTTAGAAATGGCCAGACCCGCGGCATCATCTGCAGCAGAGTTAATACGCTGGCCCGATGCCAAACGCTCGCTGGCTTGATCTAATGCTTGGGTTGATGAATTCAACTGCCTTTGGGCATTTAATGAAGCAATATTACTGTTTACAACTAAAGCCATGGTAAGACTCCTACCTTTTTAGTGTTTTTACGTTACCCACATGGGCCACATTTAAATTAAACACGACTGACACACCATGTGGGTCTTTCGCAGTTACATGGGGTAACGGCACTAAAAAGTGAAACTTTAGGCTTTTTTGATAAAAAGTTATTTACAAACTGTTTTTTTAATGATCGATATAAAAAAACGTGAATCTTAAAAAAATGAATATAAGCAAGGTTAAGTTGTAAGCAATAATTAAGCGCACCGCTGGTATCTTGCCACTGGTATACTGCCTTTTATATTGCAATACACCTTATAAAGATTCAACAAACCAACACAATTAGCCTAATGATGATGAAAAGTGAAAAAAGATGAAAACCGATTCTGAGCAGTACCTCAAACAAAAAAACTTTTTAAAACGTATTTTAACCGTATATGGTCGCAAGCCCGTGTTAGAGCTTATTAACGATGCCAGTATAACTATTCATAAAGTGCATTTTTCAGACTCGAATAAACCCGCCAGTATTTTAAAAGAAATAGAAGACAAAGCGCAAAAGCGTGGCCTCACGTGCGAATACCATTCTAAGCAGGCATTATCGCGTATATCTAAAAACAGTAAACAAGACCAAGGCATTGCTGCCGATATTTACTTAAAGGGGTTTATTGATTTAGAGACGTTTTTAGAGACCTATGGCACAAAGGATAACAGTACAAACGGTGTCAGCGCGGAAGCTAACAACACAAAAAACACAACGCCGTTTACACTTATTGCGCTAGATAACGTCACAAACCCACAAAATGTAGGCATGATTATACGGTCGGTATGTGCGTCGCCAGCAACAGGGTTGATTATCCCCGAGAAAGGATGCGCCAAATTAGATGCATTGGTTATTAAGGCGAGTGCAGGTACCTTGTTTAAAGCACCTATAATACGCACCAGTTCGTTAAACCAATGCCTTAAAGCATTAAAGGATGTGGGTGCAGATGTCATTGGCCTAGATGTTAACGGCAAGCATACGTTATCTAGCTTAAATAAACACAGCCATAAAGTGTACGTATTAGGCAACGAAACCGACGGAATCAGCCAAGCCACACAACAAGCGTGCACAAAACACGTTGCCATTAAAATGCATAACGGTGTGGAGTCATTAAATGTAGCGGTAACAGCCAGCTTAATTGCCTTTAATGGCGCGCTTTAAAAATCAAATTACCCCTCACACCCACATTGAGTGGGTGCTATGTCATCTGTTTTAGTTGCGCTTTTAGTTGCGCTTTTAGTTGCGCCTAAAGCAGTATTCAGATAGTTTTAGTTGACCGCTACAAATGCCTTCATGTTAGGCGTAATAAAGTTTAAGCGCCTGTGTATTTAACCGTTCTTACACTTAGTATCAGCATATCAGCATATCAGCACCTTGGTATATTTTATGGCATAGGGTGCTTTTTGATATCTTCTTGAATATGCTTTTTCATATGGTTTAGTAAGTATAAAAACATCACAATAATACACGCTAACGTACCTAAGCTTGCCAACATTACAATATCAATACCCATATCTATTTTCCTCTTTAAACTATGTAAAAACCAACACGCTTTAGCCGCGTTAAGTTATGGCCTTTAGCCACTTTAATAGAGTCAGTTTAGAGTATTCGCTATTATTTTCTTTGATGTATATCAATTCAAATAGTTATTCATGTTTGGGCTGGCTTTCGCTGTCAGCGTTATTGATTTAAATCAAAAAAACACACTTATCTAATTTTTATTTTCCTTAATGCTACTTTTATTTCTCTAGGGAGCCTCTGATTAACCTCGTATCGTCTCTGCGTGACCCAGAGCGGTTAATGGCTAGGCGTCTTTTGCCGCTAATGGCCGTAGCCCTTAGCAAAAATGACAACAACGCAAATGACTGCTCTAGGTCACGCCCTTTGGGGATTTCAGAAAGCTCTCAAGTACTACCCTCAAGTACTAGTGAAACTGTCTGCGTTGACTTCGTTCGGTGGGCAACCAGCCCGCCTTTCTCAGCCGCCTAAACAGGAAAACTTTCTGAAAGCCAGACCTGAAAGCCAGATCTAAAAGCCAGAGATGCCGCGAGGTTAATCAGAGGTTCCCTAGCGATTTTTATATTATTTTTTTATATAGCAATTTGTATCTATGCGATATTTTTTTTACACACTACGATTAGTAAGCCACTCAGCTTATTAAGCTATTTATATTAGCCAGCTTCTTATATTAATAAGCGCCTTGATTCAATACATTACCCAGCTAACTGAACACTGACTTATTCAGTTTGATTATATTTTCTTTGAAGGAATACTCGTGATAAGTAAAAAGATATTACATATTACTATTGCCTCACTTATGCTTACATCACTTGGCGCTAATAGCGCAAACCCTAGCTCTTCGGGTGCATATAGCTCCAGTCTTAATCATCATAATTTATTTGCCGCTGACCATAACCCAGCTATGGGGTCTCTTATGCTAAAAGAGGGCGAGTTTTGGCGGCATGGTTTACTTGGTGGCGCTGCGTTTACATTTGAAGTTGGCGACGTAAATAATTTTGTTGATGATATTGATGAATTGGTCGATATTTTAGATGACCCCGATAATTCCGATATCCCCGCAAATGAAATATTAGACCGCTTTAATCGAGTACTAGAGCAAGCAGGCGAAGAAGGGTATGTGCTAACAGGCACTGAATTTAGGTTGCCCATATTACCTTTATATTTTAGGGTCGACCGCTTTGATGCCACAGTAAATATAGATGCACGTTTTTCTACTTTAATAAACGCACAAGTTTTAGACGCCCCTTTAGAGCGGGTCGACGATTCATTTACTACAGCCAGTGCGCTGTATTTAAAAAGCGGAATCGAACGTGAAATTTCTGTTAATTATTCACAAAAAATGTGGGCATTCAATGACGCCATATTATTTGCTGGTGCCAAATTAAAAATTATTAGCGCCCAATTAAGCAAACAAACTATTGCCCTTGAAGCATTAGGTGGTGAAAGCATTGAAGATGTTATTGAGGACCAATATGATAATAATTTGGTCACCACAAGCACTGTTTCTTTCGATATAGGCGCTGTATGGGAAGCCCCCAACTACCGCTTTGGGTTAACACTTTTTGACGCCAATAGCCCCGAGTTTGATTACGGTGATATTGGCCTTAATTGCGATCAAATAGCCGCCCCGTCAGATGAGCGCGACGCCTGTAATATTGCCGCTTTTTTTGCGATAGACCGTGGCGAAATCACCACATCGGAAACACATACCAAGCATGCACGCCTTAACGCACAAGCCACATATAAACTGCGCAAAAACTGGTTAGTCAATGCCTCATATGATCTATCTGAATACGATAATCTAGCTGGCTTTACGGAACAAAACCTACATGTTTCTACGCACTACAACCCTAACCTTTGGCTATTTAATAGTGTGCGCCTAGCCTATAACGCGAATTTAAGCGAGCAAGGCGTGAGTGAATTAATATTTGGCGTAAGTGTATTAAAAGGTCTTAACGTTGATGTGTTTTATGGATTAGACAGTGTGAGAGTTGATGGTTCTGAAGCGCCACGCAGCCTTGGCTTAGCGCTAAGTATTACCGAACAATTTTAGCGTTTAGTTAAACTGTTTAGTTAAACCATTTAGTTAAAGCGTTTTTGATATTTTTAAATATTTATTTATAAATAGAGTGACGACAATGTTAATACAAGTAAAAAAAACCACATTTACACGACACCCTTTACTAACAGCCATGATACTTGCCAGTATGCTTTCGGGTTGTGGTGGCACAGGCCAAGACGATGGCAGCACGAATATAGCGCGTGAAAATATCACGTACAGTGGCGTAGCGCTAGACGGTTATCTTGCACGCTCAACGGTTTATATTGATTCAAACAATAACGCCGCTAGAGATCCGTGGGAAGCCTTTGCCTTTACAGATAACAATGGCTACTATTCATACAACCCCATTACTGACACCCACTATTGTGCAAGCACTGCAACTGCCGAGCAAAACCAGTATTGCTTAATACAACCCAAAGTAGAGGGTGTATCTATTATCAGAGTTGATGGCGGGTACGATGTGTTAACAGGCGAGCCTTTTCTTGGTCAGTTATCGCGTCAAATACATATTTCTGAGGCGACCGAAAGTGTTGAGGCTGTAATCTCTCCCCTGACTTCCCTGCTCACCCACATAAATACGTCTAACGAGCGATCATCTTTATTAGCCAATTTAAACATTAACGAATCAGATTTGGATGTTGATTACCTCAATACAGATGGGCTTGGGACAATTGATACAGGCTTACTCAATGTTTCATTAAAAGTACATAAATCCGTTACGGTATTAGCTGATAGGTTAACCGATACTTACACTGAGATTGGGGATGTTGCAGGTATACCGGCAGACGCGACCGCCTCTATTTACCCAAGCCTTGCTCAACAGGTAATAACGACGCCGTCACTGGATGATGTGTTAAGCAACCCCGTAAATTTAACACAAATTTTAGATGAAGCAGAAGAAAGCTTGAAGGCGATTTACAACAGAAAAGAATTAGATTTACCTACCGATATGGGCAGCGTAGACACACCCGGACAATTTAGCCGGATTATTGATGTTGCGGTACAGATACCCAATATTGTTGATCTGTTAATACCTGATAATAATGTCAATAGCCGTCTGAGTGGGAGCGCCAAAGCACTAGAGTTGGTCATTGTTAAAACCGTCAATGAATTGAACGTTGACTCTTCGATACAAAATACGATTGATTTTTATACTAACAACGGAACAACCAACGCATTTAATACACTGCTGACTCAATTAGATAACAATAATGCCAGTATTAATCCGCTTATTAATTTTGGGTTTACCGAAGGGCAAATTGACTCCGAAAAAATTACTACTGAGATTAACAAAGGCATTGCTAGCTCACCCTTTAGTGATGTTGTTGGTCAGACCATTAAGTTGAGCGACCTTGATTTAGGTAGCGAACCCAATAACCTGCGCGACATAGAGGCTGAGTTTTATTTTGATGGAGAAGCCGGCGATGAATCAGGCGCGTTTAAATTATGTATTAAAGTAATCGAAGATGTCTCGCGCGGGTCACTAACAGTAGGGAGCACCAATACACGCGGTATTATTACCGACGGTTTTTGGAGTAAGCTGGGTACCAACGAGGCTGGCGATACCAATACGTTGTTACTCACGTTAACCGTGCTAGGCTCTACCTATCAAAGCATCATTAAAAACGCCAACAATCAAATACGTACCCACCCTGTTACTGGCGAAGAGATTGACTATGTTGTTGTCAGGGCTGATCAAGACGGTGATATATCTGAACAATTTAGTGAGCTTGGGTTTGTTACCACTTTGTCTATCCCAACGACGGACAAAGAATGCGAAGAGCGCCTTCCATCGAGAATCGATTTTTAATTTTTTCTATTATGAGTTGAGATACATACTTTAGGATGCATAAGCGTGTTAAATGAATACGGGAAGGCATACCCATAAAAAAGCGACTTATTCACAGCCGCTTTTTTATGGGTTATTTACGTCAATATCAATAAGTTATGACTAACACATGCATTACTTCCACATACATTCCCCGCCTGACGCGTTGTTAATTTCTTCTATTTTTTTTTGGTGCTGCTTTAACTCATGCGCATTCGCACGAATAATATTTGGGGTGCCTGTACGGCTAACTTTAGCATTAGCAAACGCACCTAAACCACCCTCTTGCTCGCTATCTTGACCGCTTAACGCTAAATTGGTTTGGCCGCCTGTCATTAATAAATAAACATCGGCTAGAATTTCAGAATCGAGCAATGCGCCATGTAGATCTCGTGTCGAGTTATCGACACCATATCGTTTACATAAGGCATCAAGGTTATTTTTTTGACCAGGATGCTTTTTACGGGCAAACGCTAAGGTATCTAAAACCGTGCAATATTTCTCTAGGTGTTTTTCACCCAACCCTAACATGCCAAATTCATGGTTTAAAAAACCAACATCAAAGGGTGCGTTATGAATAATTAACTGAGCGCCGTCAACATACGCAATAAAATCTTTGAACACATCTTTAAATACGGGTTTATCTGCTAAAAATTCGGGCGTAATACCGTGCACTTCAAGTGCACCTTCATCTATTTCTCGTTGAGGCTGAATATATTGATGGTAATGACGGCCTGTGAGCTTACGATTAACCAGCTCAACGCACCCTATTTCAATAATACGGTGCCCTGCGGCAGGCTCAAGACCGGTGGTTTCAGTATCTAATACGATTTGTCTCATTGTTACGCCCTACAGAGTATCGATGCCTTGGTTGGCAAGTTGATCGGCTATTTCATTCTCACGGTGACCACTATGGCCTTTTACCCACATCCATTCGATAGTATGTTGCTCGTTTAGGGCGTCGAGCTTTTTCCATAAGTCGGCATTGGATACCGGCTTTTTCGACGCTGTTTTCCAGCCGTTTTTTTTCCAATTGGTAATCCACTCACTGATACCTTTACGCACATACTGTGAATCGGTAGTGAGGATAACATCAGTGGGGCGGTTTAACGCCTCTAAACCGGATATAGCCGCCTGCAGCTCCATGCGGTTGTTTGTGGTGTTAGGGTCACCACCACATAAAGTTTTTTCGGTTGTTCCGTGGCGCAGTAACGCCCCCCAACCACCTGGCCCAGGGTTGCCTTTGCAGGCACCATCGGTAAATATCTCTGTTTTAGTCACGTTTATTTCCTGTTGGGTAATCGCAATGGCAGTATATCGGCATAGTGCTCTTTAGCTGTTGCACCGCCTGCTTTTTGAGTGATGGCACGCACGCCTAGAAAATGGTTTTTTTGCCACGCAGGTTTAAGGGGCGTTATGCATGCTTTGTCTTTGCGCGCAACAATAAAATACATACCGCCAATAGGCAAGGCCAGTGACGTAAACCATGTTGATAAAGGCCATAAATACGACGTTAACCGTGGAACGTAACGCTCCGTTATTTGCATCGCTTTATGCATATTCTGCCCTAACCAACCGGTTGGTGCATAATGGGTTGTGAGAGGTTTGACATTGAGTAATGCCAACCAATCTTGCACACGCCCGGCACGTAAATACTGTGGCTTATAAATAGGCTGGCGGCTAAATGGCCGCTTACAGAGCTGCACACATCCCCAAAGGCTAAAGGGGTTAAAGCCCATAATAATGATATAACCATTAGGTGCTATTACCCTTGTTGCCTCGCTAAGAACTTGGTGCGGGCTCTCACTAAAATCGAGTGCGTGATGCATTATAAGTACATCAATTGACTCATCGGCTAAAGGTAAGCGTGTTGGACTCGCTTGCAGTATCGATATCGATTTTTTATTGTTTACAGGTGTTTTTAATGGCGAAACATGAAAACGATGGTGGATACGCGAATGGGTATAAAAATCAGACGTTGGCATAATACCCATTTGCATGAGGTGATAACCAAACATTTCACCTACTTGTTCATTAACCCACTGCGTTTGTCTATGTAATGTTTGCCTACCCTGTTTCGTCTCATACCATGCTTGTAACTGGGCTAATGCGTCATCAAACGGCGGCGTGGCAAGTGTTGCATGGCATGCACCCGCTAGGCGTTGTAGTTGCTGCTGAAATAACCTTTTCATTACTGCTCACCTGCTATCACGTTAATTACCTGCGCGCTAAGCCTCGTCTAATCATGCAGATACACTTTAGGGGTAACATAGAAATAGCGTAAAAATAAACCACACATAGTCCATGCTTAAAACATTTTAGCTGGCTTTGGGTTAATTACTGGCAATCAGTGTAATGTTTGTGTAATTTATGCGCTAAATTTTGACTCTATGGTTTAATAGTATTTTATTTATGTCTGACTTACCGCACCTGCTAATTGATTATTTACCCATTTTTAACGATAACTACATATGGGTAATAGGCCTTAATTCCGCCGATAAAACTGCCAATATACCGCATCAGAACAGCATTATTATGATAGATCCGGGCGACGAAAAAGCCGCTGCCGCTTATCTTAAAAAACATAATAAGACATTAGCAGGTATTGTGATTACACATAGCCACTCTGATCATGTTGGCGGTGTTAATGGGTTACTCAGCAATAAAAGCGTATGGGCCGATTCAGCCAAGCAGCCAGTGTATGGCCATCAAAGTATTGCATGCGTGAATACGCCCGTCGATCACCTACCGAGCTTTACGCCCTGGCCGTTACATCATGTGGCGTTTAATATCATACCCACACCCGGTCATATGCCCGAACATTTGTCGTATTTTATTGACAATATACCCCATACACATCACACGGAGCAGGTAAACAATTACGCTCTATTTTGTGGTGATACCTTGTTTCATGCTGGCTGCGGACGGATTTTTAACGGGACAGCTAAAGAGTTACAAAACTCACTGGACACCTTACAATCACTACCCGATAAAACTCAAGTATATTGCACCCACGAATACACACAAAGTAATATGGCCTTTGCAATGGCTATTGAGCCGAATAATACGCAACTGCTGCAAACGAGCCACAACATCGATACCTTACGCGCACAGCATCGGATTACCTTACCCACCACGATACAAACGCAAAAAGCCATCAACCCTTTTTTACGGTATCGGCTCCCACATGTGCAATCACAAATAGCGCATTTAAGCGCACAAAACATTAACAACGATGACGATGCTTTTCGCTTATTACGTGTATTAAAAGACACTTTTTAGTGCCTTTTAAATACCTGTCTTCGTGCTTGCTTTAATGCTTTCTTTATCGCAAAGCGGGCTTTATTTATCATTTATCATTTATCATTTAAGTACCAATATGACATTACCTGAATTTTTAAAAATACACACCCTACAAACGGTGATGACCACGTTAAGTTTACTGCTAATGACAAGCTGTGCAGTACACAATAAACCACAAACAGCGACCAATATAACCGCCACTCAACATAGCGACCCCTCTGTAACGAGCCATTCTCAAGAACCCGAAATAAAAACGACGGCACAATCAACCGCAAACAGCAATCAACCTATTGAACGGCAAACCCATGCTGAAAAAAAGGTAGAAGAAAAAAAAATAGTATGGGAGCTTATGCGTAACGGCTTTAAGCTTCAAGATGTTGCCGATCAAGCCGCAAAAAAACGCATACAAAAAGAAATAGATTGGTACTTAAGCCACCCCAATTATATTAAAACAGTCAATAGCCGCAGCAAACCCTACATCACACATATTTTAAGCCAAGTATCTAAACGCCAATTACCCCATGAAATTGCTTTATTACCCTTTGTAGAGAGCGGTTTTGATGCACAAGCTCACTCGTATGCAAGCGCAGTGGGCTTATGGCAGTTTATGCCTAAAACAGGTAAAAGCTTAGGTTTACAGCAAGATTGGTGGAAGGACGACCGACGCGATATTGTATTATCAACAGATGCCGCCTTAACTTACCTTCAAATGCTCAACAAGCGTTTTAAAGGCAATTGGCTGCATGCTCTAGCGGCATACAACAGTGGCGCAGGCAATGTCTCAAAAGCCATCCGTAAAAATAAAAGGCGCGGTAAACCTACGTCATATTGGCATTTAGACTTACCGAAAGAAACTGAGCACTACGTACCTAAATTACTGGCCATTACACATATTTATAATAACCCTGAAAAATATAATGTCAGCCTTGAGCCTATACAGTACGTGCCCTATTTTGAAACAGTGAACATAAATAGCCAGCTCGATTTATTTATGGCGGCAAAACTGGCTAATGTATCTATTGATGAACTCATGCTACTTAACCCAAGCTTCAATCAATTTGCCACGCACCCTGAAGGGCCACACTTATTGCTGATACCCAAAGCTAAAGTCGCGCAATTTAACGAACAATTCTCGACGCTTCCTATAGAGCAGCGTGTCACATGGCACCGCTATAAAATCAAAAAGGGCGATTCACTGTCTGTTATAGCGCGAAAACACAAGGTGAGCGTAGGTGTTATTCAAAAAATTAACACGTTAACATCACACAAAATACGCGCAGGTAAAACACTGCTCATACCCAATGGGGCAGCCGGTATTGCTCAGCTACCAAGCAAATACCATAACCGCAGTACGAAGAAAAAAGTCAAGAAACGCTATATTGTGAAATCGGGTGATTCATTATGGAAAATTGCCCGCGAACATAATATTAAAATTAACCACATTACGCGCTGGAATAATTTATCGTCTAAAAAGCCCATTAAACCAGGGCAAAAGCTAACACTATGGCTAGGCAAGGCATGAGATACAATATTTTAATCAACCCCTCCTAACCCACCACTTTATTTAATTTTGGGTTAGAGAGAACAAAATGTTACTTGCCATCACTTGTAAATAATAAGCCGCCATCATTTAACTTTACAGGTTTAATAATGGCATTAGCTTTATCGTATGTTTGTTGAGTGGCTGTGGGTTGCGGTATTATTGGCAACTGATTCGCATCACCTTTATTCGGTTTATCGGCTGCTTGCTCTGCAGTTGAGCGCGGTTTATCCGCAAGATTTTTAAGATCTGAACTCTTACTTTGAAGGTTGTTACTGGGTAGATTCTTTAATATACGAATAACAACACGGCGATTATTTTTACGACCATATTCAGTATCATTAGTATCTATTGGATCGTACTTTGATAAGCCTACCGCCGTTAATTGTAATGGCGCTATTCCTTTTTCAACCAAAAAACTGACAACCGCTACTGCCCTAGCTGATGATAACGCCCAATTATTTTTATAAAGTCCACTATTTATAGGGATATTATCTGTATGGCCTCGCACTTGGATACTATTCGCTAAGGGGGTTAGTGTCGCACTGATATCGCTTAATACCATCATGGCTTGCTGGCTTAATTCCGCGCTAGCTGTATCAAATAACATGTGTGCATCTAAGGTAATATCTACCCATTTCTCATTGTCCGTTAACCCCAATAAAGCTGGGTCTGATTGCGTTATGAATGCGTGTATTTCACTAATTAGTGTATCAACAGCATCAGGGGCCAGTGATTGTAATGGTACATCGCCAACTTGATCAACCTTTGGAAAGGCCGATTGAAATTGCTCAAAAACAGCTTGATATTTACTCTCATTCACCGATGAAACAGAGTACATCACAACAAAAAAAGCAAAAAGCAATGTAATAAAATCGGCGTAAGAAACAAGCCACCGTTCATGGTTAACTGCTGTTTGTATGGGTTCACGCTTAAGCATATGCCTATAAATAACCGCTCAGTTTAGATTCGATAGCCTTTGGGTTTTCACCATCAGCAACAGCAACAATACCCTCAATAATTAATGATTTGTATTGGCTCTCACGTTTAATATACGCTTTTATTTTATTTCCCACGGGGATAAAAAATAAATTAGCTAATGCCACACCATAAATAGTCGCCACAAAAGCAACCGCTATACCCTCACCTAATTTAGACGGATCTGATAAATTTTGCATGACATGAATCAAACCTAAAACAGCACCAATAATACCAATCGTAGGGGCATAGCCACCCATCGATTCATAAAACTGCACAGCATCTAAATCACGCTGTTCTTTAACGATTAATTCGGTCTCTAATACATGACGGATAATGTCTGGCTCAGTCCCATCAACAAGTAACATCAACCCTTTCTTTGAAAAACTATTTTTTTCTTTATTCGCTGTTTGCTCAAGCCCTAGCAAACCTTTTTTACGGGCAATCATTGCCCAACCAACAATACTTTTCACCCCTTTTTTAAAATGCCAAGGCGGTGTTTTAAAAATCCATTTAAACAATAATATTGCACGCTTAAAACTGTCAAATGGCGTTTGTAAAATAGCCGCGCCCAGTGTGCCGCCCACTACAATTAATGCCGCAGCAGGGTTAACTAACGCCAGTAAACTGCCGCCTTCTAAAAAATTACCACCAATTAAGGCAGTAAAACCGATAATGACACCCAGAATGGTTAGTATATCCACAGTTAACCTCTGCACGGGATTAGGTAAAAAAACATTAAAAAATTATACGAGCTGTAGTATTTTTTTATAAAATGCATCTATGGGTAAAATTAGTTGCGTCTGATTACTCGACTCAACCGCGCCAGGCATGCCATAAATAACGGATGTTTGTCTGTCTTGAGACCAGATATAACCTTGATTAGAGCGTATAATTTTTGCACCATCACACCCATCACGCCCCATGCCAGTTAGTATAATTCCCAGTACCCCATCTAAAAAAGCATTACCTGCGGATCCAAATAGTACGTCAACAGAAGGTTTAAACGGAATTCGATCGTCAGCCTCTATCACATTGACATGCCGCTTTCGTTTATCGATCATAGTTTGCACCCCCCCTGGCGCAACCAGTACAGTGCCCGCTTGTAACGGATCATTATGCTTCGCTTCCTTCACTTTTAAGGAAGACAACTTATTTAACCGCTCGGCAAATGCAGCGGTAAAACTTGCGGGCATATGCTGCGCAACAACAATAGGGATAGGAAAATGAGAAGGTAGACGTGTAATAATTTCTGCGACGGCAACAGGCCCTCCTGTAGATGCACCTATGACAAGTAATTGTATTTTCCCTTTTTTTATTGTGCATTCAGTTGAGGCGCTAGATGCTGTTTTCGTGGAGTATGACTGAGCCTGATTAAACTGAGAGTGCTTATTATTTTGTTTTTTTTCTGCATCTTGTACTACAGCCTGATCAGTTAAATCTGGCTTCCGTGTTAATGCATATTGCTTAGAGAACGTGACTAGCTTTTGGTGAAGTGTCTTTTTTAACTGACTTGAATCTTGCGTAACTTCTGAAAAATTTTTGGGAATATAATCAACCGCACCAGCATCTAAAGCATCCAGTGTTATCGTGGCGCCTTCGTAAGTCAAAGATGAAAACATAACAATAGGTACTTTACGTTTTTGTAAAATAGCCTTTAAAGCCGTTATGCCATCCATGCCGGGCATTTCATAATCCATAGTAATAATATCAGGGCGGTATTTCTCTTCTTTTTCAATGGCCTGTATACCGCTAGACGCAATAGCCACAACCTCTAAAGACTCATGCGCATTAATAATTTTTTTAAGCCTTGCTTGAAAAAAATGCGAATCATCTACAATCAAGACTTTATAACTCACGAACAATCCTTAACTTTATTGATATAAGACAGATTAGCTAGATGACCCTGCATAGCGTTTCAGTAGACTAGGTACATCTAAAATAAGTGCAATGGTACCGTCCCCCGTAATCGTTGCGCCCGCCATACCGGGTGTACCTTGTAACATTTTACCTAAAGGCTTGATAACCACTTCTTCTTGGCCTATTAACTGATCAACAATAAAGCCTACTCGTTGAGTACCAACAGATACAATAACAACATGACCTTCATTTTCACCTTTATTATTTTCCTGTAAATGGTAATTTTTAACGAGCCAACGCTCTAAATGAAAAATAGGCACAGAGTGGTCACGAATACTGACGCATTCTTGACCGTCTATCACATTGGTTGTTGCTAAATTCATATGGAAAATTTCATTAACACTGACAAGCGGCAAGGCAAAAGCCTGCTTACCAACCATTATCATCAGCGTTGGCATTATGGCTAGGGTTAATGGCACCTTAATATTAATTTTAGTGCCTTCACCAAGCTTAGACTTAATTTCGATTGAGCCATTTAACTGCGTAATTTTTGTTTTAACAACATCCATGCCTACGCCACGGCCAGACACATCAGAGATTTCTGTTTTAGTTGAAAACCCTGGAGCAAAAATAAGATTAAAAGCTTCTGAGTCAGATAAGCGTGCCGCAGCATCAGCATCTAATACGCCTTTTTCAATCGCTTTTTCTCTCAGGCTTTCTGGATCCATTCCGCCGCCATCATCGGTAATAGATAGCAAGATATGATCACCTTCTTGCTGGGCAGCCAGTATAATTTTACCCATACGAGGCTTGTCTTTTTCTGCTCGTATATCGGGTAACTCAATACCATGATCTACCGAATTTCTGACAAGGTGAACAAGTGGGTCAGCGAGTGCCTCAACAAGGTTTTTGTCTAAATCGGTATCTTCCCCTTCTAACTCAAGCGTGATTTCTTTTTTAAGGTTGCGAGCCAAATCACGTACAACACGTGGGAACCGCCCAAACACCTTTTTAATAGGTTGCATTCGTGTCTTCATAACAGATGACTGTAGGTCGGCAGTCACCACATCAAGGTTACCCACTGCTTTTTGCATCACCTCATCGCTAGAGGCTGCACCTAAACGTACCAAACGGTTACGTACTAGTACCAGCTCCCCTACCATATTCATGATATCGTCAAGGCGCTGCGTATCTACGCGAACAGTGGCCTCTGCTGCAGGAGGAGCAGACGTGGTGGATTCACGCTTGTTACTATCTGGCTTAGTTACTTTGTTGTTAGGTGATGAATTTGTCGCAAGCGCTGCATTTTTTACAGGCTCAGGGGCTGGCTTATTCACAACCGGTGACGCTGATGAAGTCTCGTTAGCAGAATGACTCGCAGGGGGGGAAACAGGTTGACTAGGTTGAGGAGTGCCCGCTGTCGGAGCCTGACCCTGACCGTGTAACTGATCGAGTAATTGATCGAATTCATCATCCGTAATTAATGCGTCGTCTTGAGCTTGCCCAGCTATCGGTTTTGGCGATGTCTTTTTGGGTACAGGCGATTTACCTTCGCCGTGCAACTGATCTAATAAAGCATCAAATTCATCTTCAGTAATCTCATCACTTTTTGAGCCGTTTTTCGGTGTTTCAGAAGCAGCTTGCGTCTCTGTTGTTGGCCCTTTACCCGATCCATGAAGCTCATCAAGTAATGCGTCAAATTCATCGTCTGTAATATCTTCAGTCTGACCATTAGATACGTTAGGTTCGGACAGGGGTTTTGGCGATTCATCATCGCTGATTGCATCCAAAAAGCCCTCGAACTCATCATCACTCAGGTTTATATTTTCAACTTCTGTTTCAGATGTTTGAACCTGAGTATTATTCGCTGTAGAAGACTCAACATCGACAATCGAATCGCTATCCGTACCGGCCAAATCAGCTTGTGCTTTTGCATCATTACCGGCTATTAAACTTTCAATTGCTGTTAGTAATGAGGGCGCTGCGGCCGAAGGATCTTGGCCAGCTTTCACCTCATCAAATTGCGAGTTAACTAAGTCTAAAACCAGCAGTACTACATCCATAAGTTCTGGCGTAACACTTCTTTGTCCGTTACGTAAAATGTCAAATAGGTTCTCTGTACAATGACAACAATCAACCATATTGTTTAATTGCAAAAACCCCGCACCGCCTTTAACGGTATGAAACCCCCTAAAAATTGCATTAAGCAATTCTTGGTCGTCAGGTCGTTGTTCGAGATCTACCAATTGCTCGGATAGAAGCTCAAGTATTTCACCTGCTTCAACTAAAAAGTCTTGAAGAATCTCTTCATCTTCGCCAAATGACATTAACTACTCCTAAAAACCTAAACTAGATAATAAGTCATCAACATCATCTTGATTAGCGACAACATTCGACTTTTGATCAGCATTCATTTGCGGGCCTTCACCCTCATACTGATTCTTCTTTTTTTGTTTACTGCTTTTTGTCTCTTGATCTGACAAACCAGCAACCGTTTCGACTTCACCGGCAATGCGCATCAGGTTAACTAATTCATATTCAACTTCAGATATTAGACCAATCACTTTCTTAAGCACTTGACCTGTTAGATCTTGATAACCTTGCTCAAGGATAATTTCTTGGAGCATGCCACTCAACGAGTGCGTTCCCGAATCCATATGATCTAAAAAAATACCCATACGATTATATAAATCATTAAATTCTTCTTTGGGGATTTCTCGCTTTTTTAATTTATGCCAATCGTTAGTTAATAAAGAGGCCTCTTCACGTAGACTCATTGCAATAGGTGCTGCAGCCTCCACTTTATCCATGGTTTTATCCGCGGCTTGTTGCGTTAAATCCATGACATAGTTTAAACGCTCAGAGGCATCACTCATTTCAGACTTAGCGATGTCTGGAGGCGTCACCGATAAGTCGGCATCAACTTGAAAATTTACGATGGCATCATGTAAACCACGTGTTAATTTGCCTACCGATTGAAAGATATGCCTGTCGCGCGATTCAACTAACTCATGTATCAGTTCAGATGCACTTTCAAAATTATTATCTTGTAAGTTGGCAACGAGCTGTTTAGAGCATGTCTCTAGTTGCTCTCTAAATTGTTGTTTGTCGTGTCTACTATTATTCACATCCATTGACTGACCCTTATGTTTTATCCGTCAACACGCTCAAAGATTTTTTCAATTTTTTCTTTAAGTACTTGGGCGGTAAAAGGCTTAACAACATAACCGTTAACTCCAGCTTGAGCAGCCTCTACAATCTGATCACGCTTAGCTTCGGCTGTTACCATTAAAACAGGCAGCGTAGCTAATCGGCTATCTTTTCGCAGTTCTTTGAGTAATTCAATACCCGTCATACCCGGCATATTCCAGTCGGTTACCAGAAAATCGAAATCACCATTCTTAAGCATCGGAAGTGCAGTATTACCATCGTCAGCCTCTTGGGTATTGGTAAAACCAAGATCGCGTAATAGATTTTTGATGATACGACGCATCGTAGAGAAGTCATCAACAATCAAAATTTTCATGTTCTTGTCCAACGCAACCTCCTATAGCTTGCTATATGGTATATAAAATAATTTTCATTAATCATTTTTTTGTATTACTTATAATTAAAAGGATCATTACAATCTAATTCTAGACGGTGAATACATTCGTTCCAGTTTTTAATCTGATTAATTATTAAAATTGAAAAGGAGTTAGTATTTAACGTATTTACTAAATAGTATATTTTTATATTTAGGGTGTTTTTACTTGAGCATAAAGTTCTGTATGAAGGGCTTTATGCTTTATTATTTTTTGAGAATAAAACAATCATTATCGTGCTACTTTCATATTTATTAACAAGACACAAAGAAAGAATACCCTTGGGTATGAGGCCATCGGAGGCAGGATCCAGACGCAGAGCGTATA
>CAKZUG010000016.1 GCA_937920545.1 uncultured Saccharophagus sp. | reverse complement strand
ATGAAGTTGACTGCATGATTAAGAACCCCAACGTTTTTTAATGCGTATTGCTAAATGGCCATCAACACTAATTAATTCTGCCCAGCCTATTTCATGCCCTTGGTAATCTAGCTTTACAAAACCGGGCATCTCTGAATCTATTTTTATTGTTTTACCCACAACAAGGTCGACAGGGTCATTAGCATTAATGACAAATGAGCCAAGTGTAATAGCAATGCGTAGCGGCAAATCTTGCATATCAGTACGCTGCATAATATTTTCTTTATTTTTCTTATTAGATTGTGAGCGATCGTCTTTTAGCTTTTCACTTTCAGCATCGGTATTGTTAGTAGTAGGCTTGATTTGATTAAGAGTGTTATTATTTATATTATCCATCTCTGATCCATCAACTGCTTCTTTCTTGTTCTGACTCATCTCGTTCAACCTATTATAAAATTTAGTGAAAAACCTGTATTTTTAACCTAAATATATTATTTTCGTTAAAACATGATCTATAAAAAACAACCTATAAAACAGGCTAGAAAGTTAATGTTTAAGTACTTTCAAATAGCTTCCAGTGTTTTTAATATGAACTGAAACCTGCATAATTTCACCACGATGATCTAATTCTCCAACACCTTGTAAATCGAAATTTTGCTTATCAATTAAAACAATGTCATCTTCATTCAAAGACGCCCATTGCTTTTTACTTAATGTAATTTCGCCTACATTTAATATGCTAGGAATAACAAAATCATCAGCTAAGCAACGAGCCTCTTTTTCGTACAAAAAAACATCTGACATTAAAACGTTTTTCCATGCCTGAGCGTTCGCCCATACCACTGTTTTCACATGAATATCAGTATCATAAAAGCAAAGTTCGATGGGCATCATGCTCGTATAATCCGTATTATCACTTTTATTCAACCTTTCCAAAGAACCAAAAACATGAATTAACTCTTTGGGTAATCGCGCTTGTAAAAACAAATGTAATGTCTTTAGTGAGTAATGCGATTGGTGAATATCTATACCCGTTAATGCCTGAAAAAATTGACCTGGGTTATCTAAGTAAAAACGATTATTATTCTTAACCCAAACTAAAGGCTCTGCATGCTCCCCCTTATTCCCATTAAGCTTACTTACTGACTTATTTAATCGGCTAAGTATATCTTCACTCTTGCTTTTCTTGGATAACTCAAAATTGTAACGGCTCAGAGTTATCTTTTTTTCTTTATCAAATATAAAAAAAGGGTTATCAATTAATTTATTCTCTATATTCATCATATCGATAGAGATATCTTTTATATTTAGAGCATCAATAATATTTTTCATGTTATTACTCGATATCTAAATCAACTTTCTTTCTCACCTCGCTCTCTATTTCTCTCACTATCTGATCTTTCGAATTAATGAGCTTTTCGCGAACGTTTTTATCTTTGCTGATAAGAGAAAGATGAATTCTATGCTGGCTCTCACGAGCAACAACCGATAGAAGACCAACAGATGAATGATCAATCACAAACTTATAACACCCATTACCACTTACATTTAGAGCATTATTGGATTTTACTTCTTTTAAGTTTGAATAAATATTTCCGGCAAGAAAAGTAAAGTCAATTTTATTATCTTTAAATGACTCACTACTATTCGATAATAATGAAAATCTATTATCTGTCATGCCAGCCTTTTTAAGATGTGTATCTTCATCATTATTTTGCTTTATATTATTAGGAAAAACATACCTTATAAAATCAATT
The DNA here is from genome assembly GCA_937920545.1 of uncultured Saccharophagus sp. GTDB lineage: Bacteria > Pseudomonadota > Gammaproteobacteria > Pseudomonadales > Cellvibrionaceae > Saccharophagus. Next base: position 13,493 of record CAKZUG010000016.1, on the reverse strand, counting down.
CTTTCATTTTTTGAACGGCTCCCAATATCAATATTATCGCGGCTAACATGAAAGGTTTCTTTACTTTTACCATACGTACTGGGTGAATAAACTTTATTTGATTGATACATAACAATTTAATCCTTTTATTTTTTTATAAAAAATTTATTTTTTATTAATTTCAACTGCAATGTTATTACATACACATATAAGATAACGTTTAAATTCTACCTTTCAGCATATTGCATACCTTTTCTTGATGCATTATTGCGAACTGGTACCTGAACAAAGGGGTGATGAGCAATAGATGCAGGCGCATATTCTGGTGTAAACCAGATATTCATCTGTGAAACACTCGCATCTTCTCTTTTTGTCATGGCGGTATTGCATCCTGACAAAAAAACCACACCCGTTATAACTAAAAGAAATTTTAACCTCATATCTATACTCATAATTTTTTACCACTTTTATTTTTATTCATTCGAGCAGACTCCATTGAGACAAACACAACAGACTTCTTGCCTTTAGCCAGTGTTGACCTGGGGTATATAGAAACGCCTATTAAGCCTTCACCAAAGCATGACCGCTCATCAATGTGTAGCTCTTCATCACTTAGGTTTAATACAACACCTACAAACGCTGTTAACCCGTGACCATTGACTCTTTCTCCATTTGTGAAGCTAAAGTCGACACCTTCTTGCAAGCAAGAGAAAGAGGCAGGCTCTTTCTTTTGACGGTGTAACTCATACCCTTTTGGCGTAGATCGTGCTGCTAGTTCGCTAAAGATAAAGCTGGTTTTTTCAATATAGCTTTCACTCGCACGACGCCAGCGCCTCTTCATTTTTTCAATGCTACTGGCAATTGCATCCGCATTACCTGTACTTGAATAATCTTCAGGGTTATGAAAGGTGGGTGATATTCGCGGGGTTAAAATAAATAAGCGTTCTAGATTACTATCACGTTCTACAGTGGTACTAAAAAGCCGACCTAACGCAGGAACAGATTTTAAAAGAGGAATACCTCGATTTTCACGCTCACGTTTTTGTAGGTGATAGCCACCGATAACGAGTGACCGCTCTTGATCAATAACGGCTTTAGTATTAATAGTGGTTCGGCTAATGCGTGGAGTATCGACACCTCGACCAGAGATAAGGGTACCGTCTTCAATATCGACCAGTAATTTAATTTTCTCTATGCCGTTATCAGTAACAAACATGGGGGTAACATTCAACAATGTACCCGCCGAGACCGGCTTCACGTCAATAACACGTTCACCCACGCTTTGAATGAATACTGTTTCACTCAGGTCAATTACGGCGGGTTGATTTTCAAGCGTTAAAATGGACGTATTAGCAATAATTGACGCCTCACCTCTGCTCTCCAGTGCTTTTAAGTTTGCATGAAACAAACCTAAGTCTTTAATAAGAATCGTTGCGGATGCATTGGCAGAGGGAGACTGAGCAGAGTCTAATGACGTCGACGTTTGAAAGCCACCACGATCCCTGTCATCTATAAATGAAAAGTCGGTGCCAATTTCTTTTAAGTCATCTCGGTTAATATCGACAATAACCGCATCAATTTCAATCAACGCACTTGGCACATCAAGACTGTCAATAATATCGCGATAAAAATCATAGTCTTCTTCAGGTGCACGTATAAGAATCGTATTGGTGCGGACATCAGCCGTCACTGAAATATCATCTTTATTCGATATTTTCGATAAATTGGAATCAGCGTTAAAGCCGTCTTTTTTGGGAACGTCGTAGCCTATGCGCTTCTGACCTGAAAATAATCCCTGTAAAATAGTCGCGACGCCAGGAATATTCACCTCACCATCACGCACCGGAACAGATCTATCGCTAACAGGAGCATGCTCCAATTTAAATACATGCACATTGCCACTGACTTGACGTTTTTTTACTTTATTATGCTGGCGGGTAAGACGCTTAATAATATCTATATACGATTTAGGGCCTGTGACAATAACCGCTTTATCCCCAGGTACTTCACCCCAACCAAACTTCTCTTTAAACAATCCAAGGCCGATCAATGTATCTTTAAACCCATGATCAGTTGTTATGCGTGCCGTGGCACTGGCCTTCGCAGAGCTTACATAAAGTGAATTTTGATACACGAACCACTGAAATTTATAATCGTTCGCCAATTTATCTAAAAAACCAAGCGCAGTATCAGAGCGAAGCCATCCGCTGCAACTCCCTGATACACCTTCACTCATCTTTAGAGACACGCCAAAACTAGAAGAGAAATCTTCCAACACATCCTTGAGTGATCCCATGTTATGACATTCAATAGCATAATTACTTTTGGCCCAATAATCAGGTGCTGAATACACAGCAGATATATGTAAACTTAAAGTAATAACACTCAGTTTGAGTAAAGATTTAAACATAATTTATCACCTAGTTAATGGTTTCTATAATTTTTTTAGCCATATTGTAAGATGAGGTCATATACTGTGTTTGCGCCCAATATGCTGAATTTTTTCTACCTAGCGCTTTTGAGAACTCCAGTACATCCGACTCCATCATTTTATCTGGATTTTGATAGTAATCTTCAAGTACATTTTCATGCACCTTAAAATTTGACTCTAATTGTTTTTCAATTGACATAGAAATTTACCTACCCTTTATTATGTGTTTGATAAGGAATAGGTAGAATCCAGGGGATGTTAGTTCCACGTTTATGCACGCAGTGAAGATCAGTAGATGAGAATGTGAGGCTGCTAATAGAATGAAAAAATAGCAAATATATAGGTGGGGGATAATAAATTTAAAAACTTTATAGCATTAAATAATAATTCTTAATAACTTTTACAAGGTATTCATAATGTATGTATATTCACGTTTAAAATACAAACTTGATGTAAACGCATTCTATTTGTTGGCTAGGGAGCCTCGGATTAACCCCGTACCGTCTCTGCATGACCTAGAGCGGTTCATTAATAGGCGTCTTTTGCAACTCAATCTCGCTTAAACCACATGTTTTATTGAATAAATAAACAGCCAAAAAAACATCTTTTTCACAGTATGAAAAAATTATCGGCCCTGCCTTCTCCATCAATAACAAATAACAAATAGTTTTATGCTAAACGCAACCTTTAGTTAGATTGCGATAATATCGCTTTAACTCGGTCTATACTCGACCCAAAAGAAAAGTGCATATCCCCCATGGGCAATTGAACAATACATGTATTTAAGCCAATAGAATCATTTTTTTGAACGGTCCACTGTTCAGGTAAATCATCTGTTTTAATATCATTATACTGTGCTGTATTTACCAGTAACTGGGCCGATGATGCATTATTATACCCTTGCACTGCTTGCATTACCGTGGCGTTGACTTTGTCTTTATCCGTCATATCAATCAGTAAAGTATCAAGCACAGAAACAACAATTGACTGACAACTACGTTCAATTTTTTCTGTGTAGGCTTGCGTTAACTTCTCATGCGAATGCATAATGGACTTCATTTCAACCTGAGTACGGCTTTCTAATTCTTTTACCCTTTCTTCAAATTTTAACTCTAATTCAGCCACTTTATCTTTATATTGCTGATGTAAATTTGATTCAAGATACACAGCATAACGCTGAACTGTATCAATCTCATCGGTTTCTGTTTTACGTATAATTCGGCTTCCACCGCTAATACGCTTTTCTGAAACAACATAATTTTTTGTCAACTTAACAGCCTTAGCAAATTGACTTGGAAATGTACTAGCCATCAATTTTCTCCTATAGCATCTAAAAATACGTCTTTATCATGAGAGCTGACGGATAAAAATGGCTCTTTAACTAAACTAAGCCAAATACGTTGGGCGTTGCGGTTAAGTGATTTTGGATAATTATGCTCAAGCAACAGAGCCTCAATACTCTCGATAGAGTCTCTCGGGAACAATAATCGTAACCTCGACCAGTACGCATGCTTGCCGCAATCAAATGCCAACCACAACAACCATAAACCAGCATGAATATGTGCTGTTAAAAACTCATGGCAGCCTCGTTTATAAAACTGATAGCTAGAAACGGCTTGAACAACATCAACATAACGGCAGTATGATGCGTTTTCTTGCTGAAAACATGGGTCTTGAGCGTCTACATCTGAAGGCTTACACATCACAATCATATGAGCAAAGTGCAACCATGGAGCATGGTCATCTATCATTATCACGGATACACCATACTGCATCTCATTGCCTTGAATGTCTTCCGGTGGTGCAACCGGTAAATCAAACAGCGTACACACATCTTGGTACAGTAAGTTTTCTACATAATGTTTTTTTTCAGTCACGGCTCGCTTATAAATATCATGCTTATCACAATGATCCAGCCATGTAGGGTCAATATAGGTGCTAATATCAAACCAAAAACGCAACCATTTATTATTTAAAACATGAGATTTCATAATACTACCTGCAGGTATCCACCAATAATGTATATAAAGTATGTTTGGAGGTACTCATATCAAACCGCAATGCGTTGTAAAAAAGTTATCTTCGTCACAATCCATAAGCGTGTTTTAGATAACAGCATTAAGATCGCGAATATAACCGATATAAGCGATACTAAAACTAAGGAAACCAACACTTTAACCAACTGCTTTTCAGATGTTTTTTGTACAATAAAAGGGCCGACACTCACCCACTCAATCGCACCAATGGATGGCATTGTTTCTACAAAACTCACAGATATTTTTTGATCTTTTTTTGAGGATAGTCCAGGTATACTTCTAGACACCATGGCAAGAACACGGTGTTCGATGGTATCTGAATCTAACTCAGGTAAATGCTTAATAAATACTGCGGCAGAGGAGGGTTGAACTGGCTGGCCCGGCGCAACACGCTCAGGTAAAACAACATGCACCCTAGCCAAAACAACATTATCAATTTGTGATATCGTATGTTCTAATTCTTGAGATAAAGCATAAATATACCGAGCACGCTCTTCAAGCGGGGTAGAAATAACACCTTCTTTTTTGAATACATCACCCAAACTTACCTTTGTACGGTTAGGTAAACCTGCTGATTTTAAAATAGCAACAGCTCTGGACATGGCTTTTTCTTGAATCACAATATTATAGCCGTCTTTTTTTTCTGAATTTTTCTTCGCGGGTATCCCTTGAGACAATAAGGCTCCCATCACTTCGTTTGCATCGTTCTCACTGAGTTTACTCAGTAAAATAACGTCTGATGTACACGCTTGGAGTATCAAAACGATAAATACAAGATACGCAGCATTTTTTATTTTTTTAACTAAATCGAGCATTTTAATCACCATGTTAAATACCAGTATGAACTTACACCAATTGCATTAGCACACATCATATTTTTATTATTGACATTAGCGTTATCATTTACCCTCATAACTAGGGAGCCTCTGATTAACCTCGTAGCGTCTCTACGTAACCTAGAGCGGTTAATGGCTAGGCGTCTTTTGCAGCTAATGGCCGCAGCCCTTAGCTACAAAAGGCGCATAGCCATTATCAAAATGATAACCACGCAAGTGACAGCTCTAGGCCGCGCCTTTCAGGGCTTTCAGAAAACCCTCAAGCATTAAGGGCCCTGTCTGCGTTGACTTCGCTCGGTGGCAACCAGCCCGCTTTTCTCAGCCGCCTAATCAGGAAAACTTTCTGAAAGCCAGAGATGCTCAGAGGTTAATCAGAGACTCCCTAGGGAATATCTGATTACCGCCACAATTTCTATGCAAGTCTAAAATTGCTTTATTGTAGGTGAATAGAGGTAAGGCGAGACTCGAAGACTCCTTTCTCTCAATAAGGTAAAAAATGTAATTTATAGGTCAGCTATTAAGCACCACTAGCTTTCACTGACATACAATTATTGTAAATTGGTTAACTTCTCAATAGCACTGCTCGTTTTACTCGCGACTTTTGTCGCCAACAAAACCTGTAACTGGTAATCGCCCATTGCTTTTGTTGCAGCCAAAATATCATCAGGGTTACCTGTTTCTGATGCCTTGCCTAATGCACTTTCAAAATTGACTTTTTGAGCAGCCAAATCTTCTGAATAACCACTAAAGTCATTAATAATTTTATCTGCAAATGATGAATCTGATTCAGGACGAAATACGTCTGATCTGAAGGCGTTAATTTCGTCCATAGATGCCGCATCAGCACCCCCGCCGCCCGACACATCAACAATATCTGATTGAAACGCTTCAACTTGTGCAAGCCCAATATTACCGCCACTTAAATTTTCCATAGCTCGCCTCTATATATTCATTGATGAAGCCGCTTTCATTGTTTGTGTTAGCATTTTAAGAATTTCGTCTGACTTGACACTGTCTGCCGTCATTGCCATATTAAATTCCATTGCATCTTTGGTATCATTTCTAATTTTTTCGTTTGCTGCTTGAGCAGCATTCACTGTATGCGGCATCTGACTAGCCGGAACATTCATTGATTGACTATCGAATAAATTCATAATAACAACCCTTTAAAGATATGCTTTTAGCCCCTTATGCTCAATAAACACACTCGTATTGGTGAGATTGCTTAACAAAAATAAGAGTCTGTTATTAATGGTTGATATCCCTCAGCCATATGTAGCCAAGGGATAAAAACACAGTCTTTCATTAATACATTAAACCTAAGGTACTTGTATCTTTGATGATTTTTTAGCCGCAGAGTTAGCCGCATTAATATGGACATCAGCCTGAATTGAATCCTCTGTTGTATCAGCGTTCAAATCAAAAGACTGGCCCATTAGCCGGTCTGCTTCAGCAGCCGATCTACTTGCGCCCGCAACCATAAGATTATTACCACCACCAGTAAGTGAAGCCATTTTATTATCCTTTATCTATTAATTATGAAGTATTAAATATTTTTTAAACAACACTCATTGTGTCGCTTATTAAGTGAGTGTCATTTCCAATAGTAAAGTTCATATATATTTTTAGTGAAACATAAAAACTTACAATTCATTTTAGCAAAAAAAATCTCACCTTTAACCTTTAATTTAAATCCATCGATACGATTACATATAATGAAAACAAATGAAAAAAACAATAAAAAAATAGATATATTTATTTCACATTAAAGACTCACCAAAAAAAATACAGTCACGAAGTTTATAATGACAACAATCCATATTATTCAACAAAAAATATTTATGCCTTCTGTAAGCATATAAAAATCAATACCGACACTATCACAATAAATATCATTTTATTTTTAATTTTATTTTTATTCTTACTGTAATTATTATTTTTTTTCTTTTTTAACGGTTCACTATCATGATTCATACGCGTACTATTATTGGATACAGTAATCCAAGGCGCACCAAAATCATTGTAGACTCTTGAGCTATCGCTATCTTGTTCGCCGCATCCTAAATAACCTTCGTTAAACTCTAATTCTTGTGCCTCTGAGTCCGATGCATCATGCATATTGGCTGTCATCTCTGGGTTTTGGCTGTCATTTTCTGAATCCTCATGTGACTGTTGTCCATCCCCCTGATGCTGATTACCACCCTGCTCATCATTGTAAATATTCACATGAACATCATCTAATATTAGATCATCCAGTACGATATCATCGGGGACTATATCATCTGGTACTATGTCATCTCGTACAATGTCTTCTTTAATATCGTCATTTTTTTTTGATTGCGATGCTTGATCAAATCTAAATTTCGCTATATCTTTTTGTCCGCTATCAGGCATAGGCTTGCTTTTACTTTCAGCCAACCCCTCTTTATTTGTTTTTATGGGTTCATTTGAATATGAACTAACGCCTACATTTATGCTTTTTATATCCATTGTTAACACCTACTAGACAATACAACTATTTATAACGTTATTAATTTTAAAAAATATATTTAAACGATTAACAACATTAAGTTTTAGTTTATTATTTTTATTCACTTGAGATAAAACTAACCCACCACAAACCCCCTGCTACTGATCTTTCACGCAAACGGAGATTAGGCCATATTGATATACAACGTGCTTCATGTATTAATCATCACAGCGCCACGTCACAAAAAGCAAATAAAGAGAGTTAAATGTAAAAATGTCGACTTTAACTCAGCACATTCCCAATCAGGCAATAAAACCTGATTGGGAATGCCTCAACTGACTCAGAGCAGGCTAGTTTGACCTTTAGAAAGCAAGAAGGGTAGATTAAAACAAGGGCTGTATAGTCTGGGGCTCGGTAGGTTAAAAGCACATGCTTGGCCTTTAAATCATTGCGCCGCACTGTGCTTCGCGCGGTAGAAACCAACAGCCGGCCACAGTTTAATTAGATCATTACAATATGCATGTCATTTAAAACCTGCTGGCTTATCGACCTAACGCGCGCATACCTTTGAGGGTGAGAGGTGAGAGGTGAGACATTGAAACCAAGAACGGACGCTCTAGCCAAACCTAAAAAATAAAAGCGGGAGGAGCCTCCCTTTTCAACTTGGCCTTATTAAGAGGCCAAGAGAGCCTGCCCTCTCAAATGCACGGGGCCTCTTGGCGCGACCACCTATTAAGCACACTTAAACAATCACACTTAAACAATCACAACGAACGGCAAACAGTAAAAAAGGGCAAGAACCAATAAAATACGTAGCATACGCCCCATAGTAGGAGCGTATATGCTTTTACTGACGACCAAAGGCGTCAAGTAAGACACCTGACGCGGGGTCAAAAACGTTGTCTGAACGCGTATACATTCTAAATGTCCCCCCATCGCTCCATACTGTTGGAACGATGCCATACTGTTTGGCCAGCTCGGCATGCGCTTGTATGTAATCGAGCCTTTGCTGTTCGTCACATTCATTCGACGGCGTGCCCTGCTGAAAATAAGGCGCACCAAATTCATTAATCATTAAAGGTACATTATTATTGTCCACTGAGTAGGCAACGGCTGTTTGATAGATACTTTCCAGCGCCCCCCTGTCGCGCTCAACGAGCCAGTCTTCACTGCATGTAATCCCAAATTGAAACGGGTCATAGCTGTGAAAGTTGGCAAATAAGTAAGGGTCACTTAAATTAGGAATAATGGCTTGCTGTAATTCACCAATACCCGAGAAACTCGTACCGGCATACACCACTATGCGTGTAGGCTCGCTCTCTCGTACACGCTCTAAAACAAGCGTGTTTAGCTCATCAACCTGTGAAGACGTGAGACTAACCGTGCGTTGTGTCTCATTGTTAAAATAACCAGGTTCGTTCAGCACTTCAAAAAGTAACTTGGGTGATTTATTCGCAAAACGCGAAATGAGTTGATCCCATATGGCGGTAAACCGCGCAACGGTTTGCTCGTTATAGGCATCGACAATCCACTCTTCATGGTGAGCATTAAGTATAACGTATAACCCTTGCGCCAATGCCCAATCAATAACCTCCTCATATCGATCTAACCTCGCACTGTCGATAGTGTACGGAGGCGAATTCAAAGTATGATCATTCCAGGTGGCTGGAATACGCACATGCCCGTAGCCTTCAGCTGCGATATTCTGGATATCTTTACGTTCAAGTAGAGTGGGACGCCACAAGGTTTCGGTGACAACCACATTACGCCCTTGGCTATGCGCATCAAACGTATTACCGATATTAATACCCGCCCCCATCTGTGAGGCAGCCACGCGCGCAGTTATATTCTCGTTTATCACGCCGCATTGCTCACCAGGAAAAACGCCTATATCATCTAAATTCACGTTGGCTGCATCTAAGCCCAAGTTGAACACCAGCCTTGCCGTTGCGTCACTTACACCCTCAAATGTAAAACGATAAGCCATATCCTGCGTTGCAAGTGTTTGCGTCGTGCTGATATAAGGACGAAAAGCGGAATCAGGCACCCCTTCGGTGCCATTTTCACCAGCATCAACCACCACCGATAACGTTCTTACGGCATCGGCTTTAGCGGTGTAACAAAGGGTGTATTGCGTGCCCGCGTCAAGGGACAGCGGATGCACTAACTGCACAGCCTCACTCCTATTAGACGCCGGAGCCGTTAACGCAAAAACAGCCTCACCATTAAATGCTGCTGTACCGTTTTGACTATCCGCAAAAAAAGCAAAAAAAGATTCCGCGCCATTTTCAAAACTACCTGTGCTGCTTAAAATCGAAGCGGGACCAGCTATATTTGAACCTGAACTGCCACCAGAACTTGACGAGCTGCTCGACGAGCTACTTGATGAACTGCTTGATGAACTGCTTGATGAGCTTGCTTCAGCATCACTTGCATTTGACGTACCACTAGAACCACCACAGGCCACTAAGTTAACAGCCAAAACGATACCAGCAAGCGGTTTTACAATCGAAAAAGAAGACATAGGATGCATACCATTGTTATTAAAATTTTGTTGTATGTGAAAAACCATACGTAAACATACAGTAAAGCAGCTCTAAAATTATCGGCTTTACTTGGGAGCCTCTGATTAAGAAAAACAACCAAAAGATGAAAATAACACAAAAATAATGATAATAATGCCACAAATCTATATGTTTTTTTAGATAAGTTGTTAATACCGTTATAAATATTCAGGTAAACGAATAACTCTATGGCAACCGGAATGAGGTATAACAAATGCAAATGCCATATAAAATTTGAAGAAAACGCGCAAAGAAAAGAGAGCATCAAAAAAATAAAAAAGGTCACACTCTTGCAAGCGTGACCTCAAAAAAACATCCAAATAAACACAGAATAATAAGGGTAGCAGTGTGTAATAACCCTTCATTACCATTACACACCTTGCTTCACTCCCACTAAAAAAGAGGGTTTTACTCTATGCTTACTGCAGCTCTACAATGAGCCAACCTCTTTAAGTGCAATAGCGTTTTGAACAGCTATAGTATCTGAGCGTGTGCCCTTTAGGCTCCTCAACTCATCAAGAGACATCATATCCATAATGGCAGGGGGAATACTCACACTTGGATCTTCGCCATTTAACTGCTCATTAGTAAAACGGTTCAGAAAATCACTTGTTGCACCGGGTTCAGCAAAGAACTGTTTAACCTGATTATTTTCATCACCAGGATAGTTCTCATCATAATACTCGCTACGTTTTACCACTGATTCCATCACGCCAGTTGTACCAGAACGCGTACCGTCTAAGCCTAGCAGTGTGTCGGTATCAGCATTCATCCATGTATCACTGTTAATCGCACCGTTGGCTAACCCCTCATTTGACGTGTTATTAAGCATATCTTTTCCTGCATCGCTGCTAACAAAATCGAGGTTTGCTTGGGCAGCAGCTGGATCACGGCGCGCTATCTCATCCATGACAAGGCTGGTATTTGAACGCGTGCCTTTTAAGTTTTGCAGCTCATCGGTTGACATCATGCCCATAATTTCAGGTGGAATAGAAATATCTGGATCCATACCGCTGAGTTGCTCGTTGGTAAAGCGGTTCAGAAAATCAGTGGTGTTGCCTGGCTGTGCAAAATACTGCTTTACTTCGTTGTTTTCATCACCTGGGTGGTTTTCGTCATAATAGGCACTGCGTTTTACAAGCGAGTCCATCACACCTGTTGTACCAGAGCGCGTTCCGTCTAAACCAACGAGGGTATCGGTATTCGCATGCATCCATAAGTCGCTGTCTACGCCCACATCAGGAGTCGTGCCGCTCAATGCTCCGTTGTCATACCCGTTAAGCGTATCTTTCGCTCCGTCAGAGGCTAAAAAGGTGCTTACCTCTTGCTGTGCAACGGGGTCATTCTCCATTGCCCAGCCAACAAGATCTTGCACGCCGGTAGTTAATGATCGGTTACCGTTTAAGTTATCACCATTTATCCAACCTACAGCATCACGGTCGTTATCGCTGTGATCCCAAATACGCTGGAAAGCGTCAGGCCCGCTAAACTCACGATTAATCTCAGCATCAGACCAATCTGTTTTACCGTCGTTAATACGGTAACGTACTGAATGATCGTTATTTTCGCCAATAGCGTTATCTAAATCATGATCAGTATCAGCATATCCGTTTAAACCTAAACCATCACGAATATCATTACCGCCACCGTCTTGCATCCATTCAATGCCTTCAGCAAGAGCCCAGCCGGCTGGGCCTAATGTGCGTGATGTCGCTTGAATACCGTCGAGGGCGGCATCACCCAACTCAGCAAAACCCTCTCTAGCATCGCCATCACCAAAAGCACTGAAGCTATCGCCCACACCGCCAACTGAGTCGCGGCCATCGTTGACAATATCACCCACAATCGGAACGTTCTCTGCCGAATCTAATAGCATGTCACCCGTACCAGCTATCGCACCGCCTACGTTGCCACTGTCCCAATCACTTTGAATGTTATTAGCGTCTTCACCATAGGCATCCAAATCCCACTTAGAGCCTAAACTCATGCCCGCAATGCCTAGGTCAAGTCCGGCACCCAATACAAACTCGTTGTCATCATTAACGCCAAATTCGCCCTGAACAGATGCACCTAGCGCTGGCCCACCTGAAATACCAACGGAGGATTCACCGTTATCGCCCATATGCTCATTTTTCACCTCACCTTCCATGCCAATTTCAGCGCCAATTTTACCATGCACACCGATTGGCATACCCGAGCCACTGGTGCGCATACCGCTCTCAACTGTCGCTTCCATAAGAGAGGCAGCACCGATTTCAACACTGCCTCGGTCTTCATTACCAAATGCCAGCGAAGCTGAAGACGAACTACCAGCACCAGTACCAACAGTGGTTGAACGAATATTATTTTCTTCATTGACTGTCGAGGCCGCTTTCACACCCGCCGATGCATTCAAACTGGCCCCAACGGATACAAAGTTACCGCTATCATCTTCAAGTGACGCACTGGTAGCAACACCCATCCCAAGGTTTGCGCCTAAGTCTAAGTTCTCGCCATCGGTGATATTCGTTACCGATACGCCTGCTGCGCCATCTATTTCAAAAGAAGCCGGGCCAGCCGTTTGCTCGTAGGAAACTGAGGATTGTGGGGTTTCAACACCAAAACCACCAGTAAGACCGTCTTCATCATTACCTATACGGCTGCCATCCATCCCACCCATACCGAGACCTAACGAAGAGCCGCTATCACTATCGCCACCTGACGAAGAGCTTCCATCACTGGTTATGGATGTATCAGATGAGGTGTCAGATACTGCTGTGGTCCCATCAGTCGACAACGGGGATGAAGATGCCATATCACCAGAAAAGTTTTGAACAAAGGTATCTGTATTGGGTTTGACTGGAGGAGTATCTAGCCCTAAGTCGTCTAATTGCCCCCACACTTTTTCACGTACCTCTAAGGCCGTATCAACATCGGTAATACCTGCCATAGAAACTGCTTCATCGACAAACTGATCCACGAGATCGCCATCAAAACCTGCATCACTTTGTGATTCAGATAATTCTAATGCATTAAATACTTGGTCAAAGGCATTATCGGCAACCGAATCTACATTCGTTTCGCCACCAACTTCGGTAGCGGCATCGCCACTCACTGCTGCACTGGCGTCAGCACTCGTATCATCGCCGCTAATGACGCCTGATGTCGCGTCGGTATCATCAAATAACGGATTGTTGA
>CAKZUG010000015.1 GCA_937920545.1 uncultured Saccharophagus sp. | reverse complement strand
TCTGGCTCTACACCACCTAGCACCAGCTCGTCTTCTGGCTCTACGCCACCTAGCACCAGCTCATCATCTGGCTCTAGTTCTGGCGGTTCATCAAATACTGATAACAGCGTATGGGCCATTAACGTAGGCGGTGACGCTTTTACCGATGACAACAATCAAATATTTGTTGCCGATACTATGCCAAATATTGGTAAAACATCGAGTACAACAGATGCCATTAACAACACCGAAAACGATTCCCTTTATCAGTCAGAACGCTATGCTCCAACGCTAACGTACAATTTACCAGTAACAGAGAGCAGCTATGACGTCACACTCAAGTTTGCAGAGACTTTCTGGGAAGACGATGATAAACGCCTACTCAATATCAACATTGAAGGCGAATCAGTATTAACAGGCCTCGATATACACAGTGTTGCTGGCCATGATAATGCATATGATTTCACGCTTAACAATGTGTTTGTTAACGACGGCCAGCTCACTATTACAGTATCTAGCACCCGTGATAACGCCAAGCTTTCTGCGATTCTAGTTACCTCGCAAACGGGGAGTCAGGGTGAGCCTGTGACACTCCAAGCTCCAGCCATTAAGCCGGGCGCTTTAGATAGCCGCATCAAGGTTAACCAAATTGGTTTTATGCCCACTTCGCAAAAAATTGCCGTTGTACCCGATGTCGATGCCGAATCTTTTCATGTTATTGAGGCCAACACAGGTAACTTGATTTATACCGGCGATTTAACTCAAGCTAAAAGCTGGGACGCCACTAATACATCTGTCAAGATTGCAGATTTTTCAAATGTGAGAACTAGCGGTGAATACCAAATCCGCGTTGTTGATATTAAAAATGATTCTTACCCATTTACGATTAACGAAAACATTTACAGCAACATTCATGATGCTGCGCTTAAAGCCTACTATTATAACCGTGCATCCATTGAGTTAGAGCCACAACATGCGGGCAAATGGGCGCGTGCTGCAGGGCACCCTGATACAAATGTAGAAATTGCGCCGGGTGCTGAATTTGGTAACCGCCGCGTAGGTGATACTATTTCTGCACCAAAAGGCTGGTACGACGCAGGCGACTATAACAAGTACGTTGTCAATTCAGGCATTTCCACATACACCTTATTATCTTCTTATGAGCATTTCGAAGATTTCTACGCGACACGTAATATCAATATTCCAGAATCTGGTGATAACGTGCCCGATATTCTTAATGAAGTAATGTGGAATCTTGATTGGCTTGAAAAAATGCAAGATGTTGATGGCGGCGTTTACCACAAACTCACCACTGAAAGATTTTCTGGTAGACAAATGCCTAACCAAGCCAATGCTCAGCGCTATGTTGTTGATAAAAATACAGGTTCAACACTTAATTTTGCCGCAGTAATGGCAGTGGCTAGCCGCGTATACGCCAACTTTGACGATGCCTTCCCAGGTAAAGCCGCACAGTACCGACAAGCAGCTATTGACGCTTACGAGTGGGCCAAAAGCACGCCAAACCTACGTTACTCGCACCTTTTTTCAGTGACGGGCGAATACGGTGATGGCAACTTCAGAGATGAGTTCAGCTGGGCCGCTGCAGAGTTGTTTATCTTAACTGAAAACAATACATACCTGAACGACTTCAAAGAGGAAGGCTTACAAGTGGGCTTACCTAGCTGGCCAAACACAGCATCATTAGGCTTTATTTCTTTGGCGTTTCATGGCGAAAATATCATGAGCCGCGCAGATTACAAGGATGTAACCACCGGTATCATTAACTATTCATTTAATGTATCGAGTGACGTAGTTGACAACCCTTACCAAGTTCCGATGGAAACCAAGGATTTTAACTGGGGTAGTAACTCACATGCGCTAAACAGAGGCTTCCTTGCATATCAAGCATATCGCTTAACGGGTGAACAACGTTACTTAAACACCATTACATCGGCATTAGACTATGTATTGGGCCGAAACGCGCTTGACTACTCATTTGTAACAGGCTTTGGGGAACGCTCAACGATGTTTCCACATCACCGTCCATCTGATGCAGACAGTATAGACGAACCTGTACCTGGCTTTATTGCTGGCGGGCCAAATGCTGGCCAACAAGATATTAAATCTTGCGAAGGTAAATATCCCAGCACGCTACCTGCACTATCGTATGCTGATGACTGGTGTAGCTATGCATCAAACGAAGTAACAATTAACTGGAATGCACCACTTGTATACTTATTAGCCGCACTGCAATCTAAATAAGTAAGTGTAAGCCAAACTCAAAAACGCAGTATGTGTAAACATGCTGCGTTTTTTTATTCAACAGCAATAGTAAACCCACTTAACCATCCCAAACGTTTAAAAGTGCACCCCTCGGTATGACTGCCACTTGAGTTATGACACCGCAATAGTTTAGTATCACTGCCAGAAAATAAATCATACACTTTTGCGCCGCTACACACCCTGTGGCGCCATTCAACATGGAAATACACTATGCCTAAGGCAAGCGATATCAAAAAAAACATGGCCGTAGATTTTAATGGCAACACTTATATTGTGAAAGATATAGACCGCTCGGTACCACAAGGCCGTGCCGGTGGCAGCATCTTCCGTATGCGCATGTATGATGTGGTAACTGGCAGTAAAATAGATGAAACATTTAAAGATTCAGATATGTTAAACCTTGCCGATTTAATTCGTAGAAAGGTTATGTTCTCGTATATCGACGGCGATGAATATGTGTTTATGAACACAGAAGATTACACGCCTTACAACATCAATAAAGCGTCTATTGAAGAAGAAGCCTTATTTATTAATGAAACCATTGAAGGTATTCAGGTCATTATTGTCAATGACGTGCCAGTTGCACTTGATTTGCCCACAACAGTTGAGCTTGAAGTAACAGAAACAGACCCATCATTAAAAGGGGCATCTGCAACATCAAGGACAAAACCCGCTGTATTATCAACAGGCTTAACTATTCAAGTACCCGAACATATATCAACAGGTGACAAAATAAAAATAAACGTTGAAGAAAGAAGATTTACAGGACGAGCAGACAGTAAGTAAGACAGGTATACCAATACATTAATCAGCACTAAAAGTTATATAGGTCTGCTGCCACATAATCAGCAACAGACCTGTTTATTTACGCACCGCAAGTAAACGTTAAACCACTAAAGTTAATACCGCCTTCTCCAGCCTGAAACTGAGAACCATTATAAGTGATGGTGCTAGAAGCACAGCTCACTACACCAGGAGATATAGCATACGTTGCGGCATCTTCTGCGGTTAAATTACATACATCACCTTCTGACAATGACAGACTATTCATTAAAATCATACAATCAGGTGTTCCCTCAACGATGGTTTCAGTGTCTGCTTTATTGTCACCACTGTCACTTCCACCACCACAGGCAGACAACAAGATAATAACACTCACCAAAGATACAATTTTCATTACAACATCCTTACAAATAAATAGAATAGAAATATACCAAATTGGTATATTCATATTATAAACAAAATGTCGCTGACACGCATCACATATATAATTACAAATAAGCATGAAAAAAACAAAAAGATTAACTTATAGACATACAATAAGCTGCGACTTTAAAACGAGCTGCCATAAAATCGCACTTAATAGAGATTAAGAGAATAGAAATTAAAAATTAAGGGACTAAAAATTAAGGGACAGCCATAAACTCTCCAATTGACGCTATTTGGAAAGCATCCATCTCAGCAAGCACCTATACATTACCCACAAAGCTCACCTTAAACTTAACCTGCCCAAGATCAAAAACATGTTTTACGCACTAATCTGTGCGGGATAAAGCCAAATATAGACACATCCTCACGCTAAATAATTTTACGGTGAACGAATTAGGCTCATTCACTAGGAATAAAGAGCAGTAAGCCGTAAAAATGTAATACTGCATTATTAACAATTTTAAAAAATGCGTATACTGCATGCCTATATCCTTGTACATCGTGCTGAATATCAGGAGACATGCCATTATGGACTTACCAATAGAATCAACACACGATACCGATATGTTTGAAACATCTTCTGCGCCATCACATAGCCCACAACGCACTGGCGAGCTTGATATTGCTACAATCGCAGCCATTAACAATGACGGTACTGTCGAGATACACACCTTGGAGCAACGCACCACATTGCGTGGTATAAGCACGGTTGTATTACAACCCAGCGATATAGGTAGGCAAGTTGCCTACATGACGGCAGCACAACCACAGCCGCAAGTGATTGTGATTGGCCTGATACGCTCATCGATTGATCGGTTATTTGACATGATCGAAGTAGAAACAACCGATCAAGTTGATAATCAAGCGAGCACACTTGAAAACACATCACAGAACACGCTAGCGACTGATCCAGAAAACCATCAAAAAAGCCATCAAAAAAACCACCCTAATACTTCGCCCTTAACATCATCATCAAGTGATCACGCCAAACTGAACGAAGACGCAGCCGAGCAAACAAGCTTAGATAATGTCAGTATCGACGGCCAACGCGTGAGTATTACAGGGCAAGAAGAAGTGGTTTTACAATGCGGCGAAGCCAGCATTACCCTTAGAAAAGACGGTAAAATTATTATTCGTGGTAAATCGTTACTTAACCGTGCTAGCGGTGTAAACCGTATTATGGGCGCATCGGTTCAGGTAAATTAATATGTTACAGCTCACTAACCGCACACCCTTCGCCGCCAACTTTACCTTACTCCCTAACGAAGCTGGCATAGACACGCTCTTTGTTAATATTAAAGCCACGTTTACCATTGGCGCACAATTAATGCTCGCGCCAGAACAACCTGCGCCCCAGCTAGAAGATATCTACAGTGGCGAACCGGCACGTTCGAGTATTTTACTTGCCTCAGATATACACATTGGCAAAGTAGCCACCGATATTATCGTAAACGGTGATGCGATAGCCCTTGATGCGCAGACCGTTACGCAACTGCAAGCAGGTGTGGCCGTGGGACAAACCCAAAAGGTGATACAAGTGACTGGCGACCGCTTTTGGGATGGCCGCCAAGCCAGCGCCCCTCTGCCGTTTGATGCCATGCCAATTGCCTATGAGCGCGCTTACGGCGGGGCATTGTGGGAGGGTGAAAATTGCCTCGATGCCGATCCACGCAACCCAGTTGGCACAGGGTATTACTCGAAAAAAATCACCCCTCAAAATGGCGACCCGCTCCCCAATATCGAAGACCCTCATGCTTTAGTTCAGTCACCTACAAGCCAAGCAACGCCATCTGGCTTGGGCGTTATTTCACCCAACTGGGCGCCACGTATGAATTATGCTGGCACTTATGACGCACACTGGCAAACACACCGCGCGCCGTTTTTACCGACCGATTTTGATAAACGCTTTTGTAACGCCGCACATCCCGATTTAATCTACTCAGGTTTTTTAACGGGTGGCGAGCCCATACAAATAGCCAATATGCACCCTGACGGGGTGATTAAAACAGAGGTGCCACTGGTTAATTTACGCTGTAAAGCCACAATAGCTACACGCGATATTGATGCGATACCACAATTAGAAACACTCATATTAATGCCCAATACGCAAACAATGTCTTTAGTGTGGAAAGCCGCCATACCTGCGGGTAAACATAGTCAGCATATTAGTGATATTGTATTATCTATGCACCGCTAATAAACCCATAAAATAAACCCATAAAATAAACCTATAAAATAAACCAATAAGGGGAACACCCATGGCACAAACGACTTTTGCAAATACACGTGGCATTGTCCACAAAGGCAGTGGCGGGTTAAGTACTGTCTTCCCAGATGTATGCAAAACCCCTATTGGTAGCGCCATTGTGCCAATCCCCTACCCTAATATTGGTAAAGCGTCGGACACAAGCAAAGGCCCCAAAAGCATTAAAACAGATAAAAAAATGCCTATGGTTAAAAAAGCAATTTACACCAAAAGCACTGGCGATGAAGCAGGCGTACAAAAAGGCATTATTAGCAGCAAAACAAAAGGCGAATGCGAATTTATGATGTATTCATTTGATGTTAAATTCGAGGGTAAAAACGTGTGTCGTATGGGCGACCCGCTCTTTCATAATAAAAAGAACATCATGGGCTAACACAATCAATGAGCCATTCACTTATCGCCAGCAACCCCTTTAGCGAAATTTACGAGCAATACGCAGAAGATGCCGCCTTCTTCTGGATATTACGTAACAATATAATGCATCAACCGCATTACTTACCCAGCGACGTTAAAGAGTTAGAACACCGTATTCACAACCAAATACAGGGGCTTTACACTGCGCCTGACCTCGCATGGGAGATATGCAAAGATGCCTTACGCTTTGAACAGGGCGGCGAAGCATTTACTGCAACGTTTGTGGCATTTCATAGCGAAGACCCACAAAAAATTCAGGTGGTGATTGAATCAGCGGCTATTAACGAGAATATGTTTAAAGGTGTGGTATCAGCTTTATCGTGGTTTGCCCCCAACATAGCCTTGCCTTGGATACGTAAACTGCTTAAGAGTAAAGATATCGAACACAAATACCTGGCCCTTACTTATATTAGCCAAACGCGAACACAACCCGGACAATACCTTGCAACCTTATTAAAACGCGAAGACTGCCAACAACATAGCCGCCTTTATGCGCGATGCCTGCGCCTGATTGGCGAACTCAAACTGCATGACTTAGCGCCTTTTTTACATCAAGCACACGCCAACGATAACGAAGATGTCAGGTTTTGGGCGGCATGGTCGCAGGTTATGCTAGGAGACAAAACCGCACTCGATACATTAGCCGGCTTTACACAAAATACGGCCTATCAAAATACGGCAAGCGATGTGCTTGTAAGAGCTGCAGACGCACCGCAATCAAAACGGTTTATCAGCCAACTTGCAAAAGACCCGGCATCGCATCGCCAAGCTATTAAAGCTTGCGCAGCATTAGGCGACCCACAAAGCATCGACTGGTTAATTGGTATTATGGCGCAAACACCCTTGGCTAAATTAGCCGGAGAGGCGTTTGAACACATTACAGGTATTCATATCGAGCATCATAACCTGCATATAGATGCCGATGCGGTTGAATCATTAGGCTTAGAGAACATAGATGATGAAGATCTAGCCCTAGATGAAGATGAGAATTTACTTTGGCCCAATGTCGAAAAAATTAAAGCTGTTTGGCAACAACAACGCCACCAGTATACACAAGGACAACGTTACTTTTATGGCGCAGCGCTGAGCCAAGCCTCGCTTGAAAAACACATTCAAAATAGCACGCAACGTAGACGACACTGGGCCGCCACAGAGCTTGCACTGATGAATAAGACACTGCCCTTAAAAAATACCAAAGCCAAACAGCTGTAATATAAATCGCCATAACATCCATTGTTTATGCGTCAACGCTTATCAAACAATACCTATGACACAACACTTATGACACAACCAACACCCAACTCATTCAATATCTACATTGCTAAAACTAGCATGCTCACACCACTTGGCAGTGATAGCACCACAACCATGGCGGCTATTTGTGCAGGGATCAGCGCCTATGCGGCGTCCCATCGATTAAATCAGCACGGCAATCCCATGACAATGGGAGAAGTCCCCCCTGCGGCCTTGCCTGAGCTTAAATCTGCACCTGAAACCAAGCCAGAGCTGAACATGAGCAAAATAAAAGGCCGTGACCAGCGCATGATTCGCTTAGCGTCTAAGGCATTGACAGAATTATTAAGTGAACTCAATATCACTTCACACATTCCGTTATTTTTAGCCACACCTGAATCTACTCGGCATTACTCACACAAACTCACTGCGCACTTTGTTGCACAGCTGGCCTATCAAACCAATTTGCCCCTAAGCACCACTAACAGCAAGCTATTTGCTGAAGGACGAGCTGGCGGTATTCATGCGCTGCAAGCCGCAACACAGTATATTCAGCAAGGCGGCGCATTTGCCGTAGTAGGCGGTGTCGATTCTTTTCATGATGCATTATTACTGGGGCTTTTAGATCAAGATAACCGCGTATTAGCGCAAGATATAAGCGATGGGTTTGCGCCTAGCGAGGCCGCCTCTTTTTTGTTGCTTGTATCAGAAAAACATAAAAGCCGCTTTAAAAATGCAAACTCCATAATCAACATGCCGGCTACAGCACAAGAGCCAGGGCACCGTTATAGCGACGAGCCCATGATGGGCGAAGGTTTATCCCATGCATTTAAAGCAGCCGCTCAAACCTTGCCCAACAACGCAATACAAACGGTATACGCCTCATTTAATGGCGAAAGTTTTCATACCAAAGAATTTGGTATTGCCATGACTCGCAACCATGCAAAAATGCACGACGACGTAACAGTCGAACACCCCGGTGATTGCTTAGGCGATATCGGCGCTGCCTTTGCACCTATTTTATGTGCGCTAGCTGCCCGTAACCTTAAAAGTAAAAACAGCTTGATATTTTGCTCATCCGATAATGCATTAAGAGGCGCAGTGTGCATCACACAAAAAGTATCATAAATAAGTGCGTGGACATGCTGTATAACAACCAAACTTACATTAAAATTAGCGGTGAGCTAACACCTTACATCAACAGTGGCCGGTCTTTAAAAGTTTGAATAAAAACCCCTAACCTAAAAACCATCTTATGATTACTTTTTAATCACGGAGAATAACGTGCTCGCCGTACTTTTTTTTATTGTGGCTATTTTATATGCAAGCGTGGGTTTTGGTGGTGGGTCATCGTATTTAGCGTTGCTGGTATTATGGGATGCGCCCTATATGGTTGTGCCTGTTGTGGCATTAATGTGCAATATTGTTGTGGTATCGGGCAATAGCTTTCATTATGTTAGGGCGGGTTATATTAATAAAAGGCTGCTATTACCCCCAGCGATTGCATCGGTACCCATGGCCTATCTTGGGGGGCAATTATCTATTGAAAAAAGTAATTTTATTTATATTTTGTTTTTTGCGTTAACAATATCAGGCATCCGATTATTAATAAATTTTAAACACTACACAGATAACCCCAACAATTACACAGCCGTACCCCTTTGGTTAAGCTTTACTATTGGGGGCCTACTGGGCTTGTTAGCTGGCGTGGTAGGTATTGGCGGCGGTATATTTTTAGCGCCTATTTTGTATAGCTTAAGGGCGGGTAGCCCCAAACAAATAGCCGCTACGGCGTCTGTTTTTATCTTAGTGAACTCGGTAGCCGGATTAATGGGTCAAGCACAAAAAATTAATATTATTACTGTAATGATGCAATATTGGTACTTACCTATGATTGTTTTTATTGGCGGGCAAATAGGTAACCTATTAACAATAAAAATAATGCCAGCGCGCATTGTTGCTTTAATGACGGGCTTACTGATTTTATGTGTTGCTGCGCGTTTAGGCTGGCATGCCTTTTGATTAAAAACCAACCCAAAAATACAGAATAATTTTATTCCAGATCAATGACAAAAAAACATATTATTTTTTTATTAAATATGTAGCCTGAAATTTTTACTATGGTGATTTAAGTACAGCTAACCCCCATAAGTAACCTTTTACAAAAAAATTAATTTCCATTATCACTTTGTATTACCGTGTTAAATTTAACACTGGTCCACTCATCTAACAAGGCTTGTTCTTTTTTATCGACTATAGCTTGTTCATCTTGTTTTATTTTTTCTAGTAGTGATTCTAGCATGCGCCTACGCATGTATTTTTCTTGTAGGTGTTTTTGTTGTTGATCTTTTTGCTGAGTAACATGGGTGATTTGATGGGTCTGAGCTTGCTTTGCGGTGTCGAGTTGCTGTAAAAAATAACGGGCGTTTTGAATGGTTTGTACCGATACGCTGCCTGTGGGCGCATTGGCGTTTTGCTTGTAGCTATTGTAGTAATCATTTAGATCTTGCAGGCGTTGTTGCTCGGTTTGCAGTTGGGTTTGTATTTCCCCCAACTGGCTTGCTGCATCGTTTTCTGCTTTTTGGGCTAGCTCTATGACCAGTTTCATGCGTTTTATTTTTTGCATTTAACGTCTCTTTAATTTAACGTTTTTTAAATTCAATGTCTTTTAAATTTAGCTTTTGTTAATTCGACGTCTTTTTAAGTCAACGTCTTTTTATTTCAGCCCCTTTTTAGCTCAATCTCTTTGTAACTTAAGTCACAACCATTTAACGCCATAAGAAGTACGCTATGTGCCCTGTGCTTGTTGTGCGGCGGCTTGTTTGTGCTGCTGTGCTAGTGGGCTGTTTTTGATGTTAGGGTTGTGCTTGGGTGCCAATATTTGATTTAACATTTGCATGCTTTCTATTAGTGGCGCGCCTTTTTTCATACTTTGGCAAATATACTCATTAAGCAATGGGAAGCGCTCGACAGCTTCGTCTACTTGCGGGTCTGACCCGGCTTGATAAGCCCCAATGGTAATTAAATCTTTGTTGTCGCGGTATCGGCTGAGTAACGCTTTGCATTTTTGTGCTTTTTGAAGGTGGTCTTCGGGCACAATGGCGGGCATAACGCGGCTAATAGACGCACTAACATCAATGGCAGGGTAGATACCTTCTTGGGCAAGCTGACGCGAGAGCACAATATGGCCATCTAAAATAGCACGGGCAGAGTCGGCAATCGGGTCTTGTAGATCGTCGCCTTCGGTCAGTACGGTATAAAAAGCCGTGACAGAACCACCGCCTTTATCGGCGTTCCCCGCACGTTCAACCAAGGCGGGTATTTTAGAAAAAACCGACGGCGGATACCCTTTTGTAGCCGGTGGTTCGCCAATGGCAAGTGAAATTTCGCGCTGCGCTTGGGCATAACGCGTGAGTGAATCCATAAGCAGTAAACATTGCTTACCTTGATCCCGGAAATATTCAGCAATACGGGTACATAACTCGGCGGCACGAAGGCGCATAAGGGGCGCGTCATCGGCGGGTGACGCCACAACCACGGCGCGCGCCATGCCATCTGGCCCTAATATGTGATCGACAAATTCTTTTACTTCGCGGCCACGCTCACCAATTAAACCCACCACCACAATATCGGCACGGGTGAATTTGGTCATCATACCCAGCAGTACACTTTTACCCACGCCTGACCCAGCAAATAAGCCAATACGCTGCCCTTGCCCCACGGTGAGTAAACCGTTTATAGCGCGAACACCCACATCCATTGGCGTATCAATAGGGTGACGTGATAACGGGTTGATGGTTTTGGGGGCTTGGCTTTCATCCCCGCCGAGTAAATCGCCTTTGCCATCGAGTGGCTGCCCTAGCCCATTTACAATACGGCCGCGTAGGTGATCCCCCATCGACATCATTTGACTGCTTTCTAAGGGTATAACTCTGGCACCGGGCGCGATACCTTCAATTTTTTGCACGGGCATTAAAAAAGTTTGATCGCCGTTAAACCCCACCACTTCGGCGTCAATTGTGTCGCCTTTTTCAGTACACACTTGGCACTGGCGGCCAATGGCTAAATTTAGCCCAACCGCTTCTAAGGTTAAACCAACCATGCGGGTCACGCGCCCCTGCACGGTAGGTGGGCTTTCTAATGATGCATACGATTGATAACGCTGTAAGCGGTCTAAAATGCTGGGCGGGATCTCGCTAGTGTGGCTAACGTGTGGAGCTGCACTTGATAACGGTTTAGCTGTCATTGGGTGGCTCTTTTCTTTCTGGCTTTAGTTCTGTTTCTGATTGCTGCTCTGGCTTGTTATCTGATTGCTGATCAGTTTGTTGTTTGGGTGCGTGATGATTTTTTGGGTTAACCGACGGCGCGGCTTGCACAGTGTATGTGTTACCCGCGTTGAGATTATCCTCAGCGTTTTGGATATCGGCTGATGGTTGATGTGTATTTTGGCTAGGTACTTTCTGATCTATCGTTTCACGGTTTTGATCACTGTCTATCGTTTCACGGTTTTGATTATCGTCTACCGCTTGCGGGTTTTGATGATTGTTTTCGGCGTCACTTTGTTGGTCATCATTTGGGCTTTTAGCATTCTTCTCTACTTCTTGCGCTTGGGTGGTGTGTTGATTTTGCGAGGGCGACGTTTGCTGCTCTGGCGTTAATGCATTATTAGCCTGTGTTTCGTGATGTGTGTCGTGATGATTGTCGTCATCAGAGTTATCTGTATTTTTATTAGTAGAATCATCTGGCTCGAGCGCATTCAGTGCTTGTTCGCCAGGGTGAGCAAGCAGCGGCTCGGGTGTCTCGACAAGGCTTTTGGGTAATTGCTGTAAGTACTTATTGATACGCGTATCAATACTCAAATCAATCAAGCTATCGGTTGTTTTGACTGTGCACCCGCCTCTGGTTAACTGGTTATCTATTTGAATATTCCATGTGTCTATTTCCTGATAAGCGCCACCTGCGTTAGCGTCGTTCTCAGGCTCAAATAAAGTATGGAGCAGGTCGGCGTCGGTTTGGTTTAGGCAAACCTGTAAACCCGGCTTACCTGCGGGCAAACTGTTTAATGTTTTTTGAACAAGATAAAATAAGGCATCAGGGTGAACATGAATATGCGCCTGCACTAATTTTTGGGCAATATTTAATGCAATATCGACAACTGTTTGCTCTAGCTGCTCGCTTTGGTTTTGCATAGGCTGTAACAAGGCATTAGCAATGGCGTGTAAGCGGGTTTTTTCATCTTCAATTTTTTGCAGCGTTTGTTGATAGGCTTTTTTGCTGCCCGCATCAAAGCCGTCATTGTAGCCTTCGGTTTTACCCGACTCTAAGCCCTCTTTATGGCCTGCCTCGAACCCTTCTTTTTGGGCTTGATCAGATATCTCGGTTAGCTCTTGTACGGTTAAACCTTTGGGGGGTTCACCTTCTGGGGCAGTCTCTAATACTTCTATTTTTTCTTTAGGTGGCGGCTTTTTGGCTTTTTCTTTCCATGCGCTTTGCACAACACGGCCGGGCTGAGCCATATCGGGTAAAGCCCATGCGGTGGCGGGTGCAGTGTCATCGAGTTTTTCAAGTGGCGGGATGGCATCGGTGGCAGTAGCGTGGTTATCGGTATGTTTATTCCCCATGCTGTCGCCTGTGAATATTGTTATTGCTATATATTTTTACTTTTAAGCAAGAGCGTGCTGAAAAAAAGAATACGTGAAAAACAGGTAGGCATGATAAACAGTTACTAGAGCATATCATCGCCGCCGCCCCCTAGGTTTATCTCGCCAGCATCGGCCATGCGCCGTGCAATAACGAGTATTTCTTTTTGTGCGCCTTCCACTTCTGATACCTTAACGGGGCCTTTGGCTTCAAGATCATCGCGCATAAGTTCGGCGGCACGTTGTGACATATTGCCAAAGATTTTTTCTTTGAGGCCATCATCGGCGCCTTTAAGGGCAATAATTAATACGTCTGACGCGACTTCTCTTAGCAGTGCTTGTATACCTCTGTCATCCACATCTTTGAGGTTATCAAACACAAACATAAGATCTTGAATTTGTGTGCCTAAATCTTCATCGACTTCGCGTATCGATTCCAGTAACTCGTTACTGATTGTGCTATCGAGGTTGTTAACAATTTCGGCCGCGGTTTTAAAGCCACCCATTTGCTGGGTTTGTGAACCTGCATTGCCAGCAAACTGTTTTTCTAAAATATTATTAAGTTCATGTAAGGCACTGGGTTGAACAATATCTAACGAGGCAACACGCATCATGACGTCTAAACGCACTTTATCAGGAAAGTACCCGAGTATCTCGGCAGACTGATCGGCATCTAAATAGGCGATCACAATGGCCTGAATTTGCGGGTGCTCGTTACGAATAATATCGGCTACCGAGCGCGAGTCCATCCACTTAAGGGTATCTAAACCCGTGGTGTTACCGCCCAATAAAATACGATCAATAAGCCCGTTGGCTTTGTCTTCACCTAATGCTGTGACCAGCATATTTTTAATGTAGTTATCCGACCCCATACCTAAGCCGGTTTGAGTGCGTACTTCATCCATAAAATTAGACAGCACTAACTCGACTTGATCTTGCTGAATATTATTGAGCTGTGCCATGGTTGTACCCAGCAACTGTACTTCTTTTGGGCCCATGTGTTTGAGTACTTCAGCGGCGCTACTCTCACCTAATGTCATGAGTAAAATAGCGGCTTGCTCGGCCTTTGACATGGCCGCGGCATCGGTTTTGGCGGGGGTATTATCTGGCATTATTCGTTAATCCATCGTTTAATCACTTGTGCGACACGCCCTGCGTCTTCTGCAACAATACCTTTTACGGCATTGAGTTGTTGCTCGTAGCTTTCTTCTGGGCTAGGCAAGGCAAGTGCGTCGCCCCCAGTTAAGGTCACGGCTTCATCGGATAAACCATCAAAAGAATCCAAGCCTGATGCCTGTAAGGCTTCTAACTCTTTGGCCTCTTCTTGCTCGCGAGTGGTGACGCCTGCCGACGCAAGGTTTTTAAGCACGGGGCGTACAAGACCAATCATCAACGCAATAATAATAAGTGCGCCAGCTAATGGTTTAATTAATGAGGCAAACAATGGCGTTTCCCAAATGGGGAGAGAATCGAGAGAGCCTATATCTTGTGGCGGTAAAAATGCCTCATTCAAAATATTGACACTGTCGCCACGTACTGCCGAAAAACCCACGGCATCGCGAACCAGTATAGACAACCTGTCTAGCTCTTGCTCAGTCCAAGGTGTTTTAATAATATCGCCGGTTTCGGGGTTGAGTGATTGTTTATCGTTAACCACAACGGCCACGGTTAAACGGCGTAAACGGCCTTTATCACGCTTGGTATAACTGACGGTACGGTCTAGCTCAAAATTACGTACGGCTTGTTTACGGGTATTACTGGGCTGGCCGCCCGCCCCACCGTTTTGCGGCTCCGCCTCTTCAGGGGCCGCGCCATTATTCGGCGGTTGATTAGTTAACGCACCCGGAATCCCCTGCGCCTGCGCATTGCCAATACGTTGCTCTTCAACCGTTTGCTCGGATCTTACAGCGGGTAAATCGGGGTTAAACACTTCCTCGGCTTGCTCAATTTGAGTAAAATCAATATCGGCGGCCACTTCGGTTTTAAAATTGGCCTCACCCACTATGGGCGTAATTAAGCGCCGAATACGCATGATCATTTGATCTTCGACTTTTTTTGTATAATCAAGGTGCTGGCTTGCAATCACAAGCTCGGCATCTTCGGCCAAACCCATAGATAACAAGTTACCTTTTTGGTCGACAACGGTTACGTTTTCAGGTTTTAACTCAGGAATACTGCTGGCAACTAAATTGGCAATGCCTTTTACTTGTTTGGGTTTTATTGGGCGGCCAGGGTATAAATCGACAAACACCGATGCACTTGGCTCACGGCCATCGCCCACAAATACCGAGCGCTTGGGTATGGCTAAATGCACACGCGTACTGCGGACCGAATTCATACTTGAAATAGTACGGGCAAGCTCGCCTTCTATACCGCGCTTATAGCGTGTTGCCTCCATAAATTGGCTGGTGCCAAGCGGTTGTTCTTGATCGAGCAACTCATAACCTAAGTTGGTATCGTTTTGAATACCTGAGTCGGCAAGGGCTAAGCGGGCTTTGTGTACACTGTCGACAGGCACAAGTAACGCGCCAGTATTATTATCAATTTTGTAGGGGATCTCGTTAAAATCGAGTACTTGGCCAACCTCAGAAGAGTCTAAGCGATCAAGGCTACCATAAAGGGGTTTATAATCTTCACCTTGGCTCCAGAGCACCACAGCAAAACCAATGGCCACACTGGCGGCAAGGCCAATCATTAAGCCCGCTTGGCGAATAATATTGAGGTTGTTAAACCCTTCTACTAAATCACTGGTTTTGGCGGTGGCGGCTTCAGACATACGTTTCTCTTTGGTTTAATCAGGCCTAAACAGGCATGCTCATAATATCTTTGTAGGCTTCTACAAATCGGTTGCGGACAGTCATGGCAGAATCAAACGCCACGCCCGCTTTTTGCGAGGCAATCATGACATCCGTAATACCCACATTTGGGTCGCCATTAATATAGGCTTTTTGCGTTGCCCCCGACGCTTGCTGCACGTCATTAACCTTATTAACGGCATGCTCGAGTAGCTCATTAAAACGTGGCCCATTGACGTTTTGCGTATTACCCACACCCTGCACACTATCGCGGCCAATAGCATCGCTACCATTAAGCGGCTGCATGGTATTTGGCTGCGGCTTAAAAGCGCGAATCTCCATGAGTACGCGGTTAATATCTACATTATTTGACATGGTCAAGGCTCTCAAATGTAAGGGTTAAAATAGGCAGTGCGTCAAAAAAATATCATTATTGGGTTGTTATATGAGTTATTGCACAATGTAGGCCAAAATGAAAAAGAGAAGGGTGTATAAACAGGAATAACGCAATAAGACTGGAGCATATGTCGTGTGTAACCAGCAGCTATGCACTTATGACTTGAATTTAGGTTTAAATATTTTATCGCTATGTATTTTTATATGAATGAGTTAATTTTTAATATTAAGGTATAACTGCTAAGTGAAATGTAATGAAAATAGAATGATTAACATGATTGTTATTGCCTAATGAATATGTAGATTACCGCCTAACAGGTTGTCATCGAGTAAATACCTTTGCACCACTTACCCAAGTTACCTTCACTTTTTAA
>CAKZUG010000014.1 GCA_937920545.1 uncultured Saccharophagus sp. | reverse complement strand
ACGCTTCTTCCCAAAGGGAACTGACTTTATGGCGCTAAGTGAAGCAGAAATACAAGCGGCAGTTGATAAGCTCAATCATAGGCCAAGAAAAACAAGAGGGTACAAAACCCCTCATGAATTATTTACGGGGCAATCAGAAGTGCTGGTGGCTTCATAATGATTGCACTTAATACTTGAATTCAAGTTATTTAGCGCTGTGAACGACAGCGCTAAATAAGTTCTTATGCAGCTAGAAGCTTATCGTACCTTTTTGATAGTAATCCATAAAATTGTTCTCTTAGTTGCATAATGCCAGATTTAAGTTCTGCAATTTCTTGTTCCGTAATATCTTCCCTTCCGATATAGACTTGTTTTCTGAACAGGGCAATTCTGGCGGCATATAATCGTAAGGTTTTTTCCATTGTTTTTTCACCCAGCATCAGTAGTTGAGCTTCAGCAGAAGAGAGTTTTTCAAATTCACTAACTAGTTGAGCGTTAATTTTATCTAGCTCTTGTTTTCTAGCGGGTGGCCAACCTTTTCCGAACCGAGTTGATTCAATCACTAGTGATGAGTATTTAGCAAAACTGTGGTTAACATGTCCAACACATGCGGAGATATCTTCCAGTAAATTTGCTTTATATTGAGTTGGGTTATGGTTAATACGTTTTTGCTGGTTAGAGTAAATACGTTTATTTGCGTACAAAACGGCCAGTGTAAGAATGGCGCCTGTCGATACTTTAATTACCGTGTCTAGCATGGGGAGTAGTTCAGTCATCATGTTTTCACCTGTCAAAAAAATGCTGTTAACTGTGATTTAGCAAAAATGACGCCAACCTAAATGTGTCGTAGAGAAAGATTCAACCGCCGCTTTTAACTGTGTTAAAACCTTTTGATATTAGAAATGCTACAATCTTATCTCTATGATCGCCCTGTATTTCAATAGTGAAGTTTTTAATTGTTCCACCTGTGCCACAATGCTGTTTAAGCTGTTTGGCCAATATTTTAAATGCTTTTTCATCTAAACTTAGGCCCTCCACAATGGAGACGCCTGCTCCTTTACGTCCCTTTGTTTCTCGTTTGACACGAACTTTTCCGTCACCGGACGGTGCTTGAGGTTTCACTTCTTCTGTTTTAATTCGGCCTTGGTCTGTTGAATAAACGAGCTTATTGTTCTTTTGCATTTTCTGCCTATTAATCAATATATCGGTGTGTTTATTTAGCTTAACGGGTTTCGCTCTTCTTTGCGTACTTGCTTTAGACGCTGCTCAACCTTTGCTTGTGTCAGCGGGTCATTGGTTTTCATTGTTTTAAGGGCATTTTCAAGTTGCAACCTTGATTTACGATATATACCGTTGAGGTAAAAATACTCCGCCCGAGCGAGGTGAACACCTAAAATATTGCCACGCAATCCTTCTACTTCGGCTAAAAGATACCATACATAAGGGTCTTTAGGACGACGTTGACTATGGGATATAAGAATGTTTGCTGACTTTTTATGCTCACCAGAGGCCATATAAAGCTCAGCTAGAGTGATATTTAATGCATGGTTATCGGGTTGCTTTTTGAATGCAGGTAATAAAACCTGTTCTGCTTTTATAAATGCTTGATCTTGTTGGTAGGCGCGTGTGAGTGCAGTAACAAAAAAGTGATTGCCTGGATGTGTTTTTAGCAGTGCCTGCGCCTCCTTGATAGCCAGCTTGGGTTGGTTTGTTTCGATGTATGCGAGTGTTAGTCCGTATTGCGCTGCTGTATCTGAAAATCGCGTGCCTGATATTTTATTTTTAAAGACGTTAACCAAGTTAAGTTTGTTTTGTGAGTGTTCAATTGTAATCCGCATTTTGATGAGTTCAAACTCAAGATCAGGGGTGCGTGGTCTTTCTGGGTAACGTCGAGCGCGGTTTTTCGAATCAATAACACGTGATTCTGTAATAGGGTGGGTTAATAAAAATTCCGGTGGGCGTTGGCTGTACTGGCTAGCACGTAACATTTGTTCAAACATATCAGGCATGGCGTGCGGATCTAACCCCGCACGTACCAATGTTTCTATGCCTATTCTATCGGCTTCTTGCTCCATTGAGCGGCTAAAACGTAACGCAGCATCAATTGACAATGCCTGTGTAGCCGAAAGAGCGGCTATGCCTTGATCGCCGCTTGTTGAGGCCGCAATAAGAATACTCGCAAATAGTCCAGCCATCGTTAATATCGAGTTCTGTTTTTGCTCTTCTAATTTACGTGCGTGGTGGCGCTGGCTTAAGTGGGCCAATTCATGCGCTAGAACAGAGGCGAGTTGTTGCTCATCTCCCGAGTAGCGAAATAGGCCTGTATGTACGCCGATAACACCGCCTGGTACAGCAAAGGCATTAAGTGTAGGGTTATTGACAACGACTGTGCTAATGCGTCTGTCTTGCACATCGCTATACTTAAGAAGCTCTTTTGTAATTCGCTCAATGTATTGGTTGATAAACGGGTCTTGGCTTGTATTTGTTTGTGAGCGGAAATATCGTAGCCATTGTTGCCCAAAGCGATATTCTTGTAGAGGTGTTGCTATGCCGGCTAATGAATCACCCAAATCAGGTAAGTTAAGATCGTTAGCTTTTAGTGAGGAAGATAAAAGCAGCACCGAGAATACAGTTGATACACGAAAGCTCTTAGAAAAGACAGTGTTAAAACGGTTTAAGATTTGACTCATTATGCTTGTTACCTACGACATAGTAAAAGGTATGGTACAGTGCTGTGCTTAAGAGTTTGTATAGATCCGATTACACAATGTAAAAAGTACGTAAAGTAAAAGTATACAGCCTTAATGGACTTAATCCCACGGGATTAGTTCAGGGCCTACAAAGAGTATAAAAGCCACTATGAGTACCATCGTTGATGTTCCTGTTGCGCTAGAAGTTGATGCGCGAAACATGCCGTGTCCCATGCCATTGCTAAAAGCAAAGCAGGGTTTAAATAAGGTAAGTGTGGGTGAGCTTGTGAGGGTTATCGTAACTGATCCTGCTAGCGAGCGTGATTTTAAGGCTTATATCCGTTTGAGTGAACACGTTTTAGAGGCTTTTGAATATCAAGAAAGCCAACTAGTTTATCTGTTGTTGAAAGGATCTCCCGTCAATGATTAATGTATTTAAAGGTTGGCTTGAGCGTTATTTTGCTGACGAAGAAGCCGTTTTAGTTGCTATATTAATTGTGGTCGGCTTAGCGGTTGTAGTCACATTAGGTGATGTGCTGGCACCAATGATATCAGCGTTAATCATTGCGTTCTTAATGCAAGGTATTGTTTTACGGCTTAAAGTATGGGGTGTGAGTCATATTGTATCTGTCACTATTGCGTTTTTGATATTAGCAACAGGTATCGTCGTGTCATTAGTGTATATTTTGCCTGCTCTCTGGGAGCAGTTATTAAATCTAATTTCTGAAACACCCCGAATGATTAAACAAGGGCAAGCGTTATTGCTGCATTTGCCAGAAAAGTACCCTACGTTTATTTCTGGGCAGCAAGTAAATGATTTAGTGACAGGCCTGGGGTCGGATTTGAAACTCCTTGGGCAAAAAGTGTTTTCGTTTTCATTGGCGCAGTTACCCGTGTTAGCGGCGATTCTGATTTATTTGGTGCTTGTTCCTATTTTGGTTTTTTTCTTTCTAAAAGATGGAAAAAGTTTAATGGCATCAGCTGCTAGTATGTTGCCAGAAGAGCGTCCCGTTATGCAAAAAATATGGCGTGAGATGAATGAGCAAATTGCTAATTATGTACGCGGTAAGGTAATAGAAATTGTTATTGTCGCAGCAATAACGAGCGTGGTGTTTAGTATTCTCGGGTTACAGTATGCATTACTGTTGGGGATTGTCGTCGGATTTTCGGTGCTGGTACCTTATATTGGCGCTGTTATTGCAACTCTACCTGTCGCTGTTATCGCACTGTTTCAGTTTGGGTGGGGTAATACATTTTTTTATATTATGTTGGCTTATGGCATTATTCAGGCGCTAGATGGCAATGTTTTGGTGCCGCTATTATTTTCAGAGGCTGTCAAAATTCACCCAGTGGTTATTATTCTTGCCGTGTTGGTTTTTGGGGGGCTTTGGGGATTTTGGGGCGTGTTTTTCGCCATTCCACTGGCCACCTTATGCAAGGCAACGCTGAACGCATGGCCTACTAAAAGTAAGCGAGTCGAAAGTGAGCCATCACAAAGCGTTATTAGTGTTAATTCATCAATGAAATAAATCACTACCAATAGCCGCATATTTTATGTTTAATCGGTTTTACTAACCCTGTTTATGTTGGGTAAATAGTGCAATAAAAGCAACTCAAGTAAGGGGGATGGTGATTCTAAGTGGCAAATTTCCCTGCACCTGTGTAGTATTACCACGTTTTTTGCGCGCGTTTACGTAATATAACCACTTACTTCACGCAAGTAGTACCTTTTGTACCAACCGAAGTAAGGTCTTTATTTGTATTTACACAGAAATTAATACTGCTTCTGGTGAAGTGATCCTTCGCTAAAAGCGCTTAATGTTGCAAGTTTTGCGCGTTAAGCAGTAGTTTGATTACCTTAATTATTAAATTTTACCGCACACCCATTGCGGTTTTTTAGGAGGCTTTAATGCTAGAAGACATCGATGCTATCGAAACTCAGGAATGGCTTGATGCCCTTGCATCTGTTATAAAACATAGTGGTTCACAACGTGCTTCATTTTTGCTATCGCAATTAGCCAGCACGGCATCTCAAACAGGTGTAGATGTACCTTCCGCAATAACGACTCCTTACAGCAATACGATTGCTCCTGCTGATGAAAAAAGTCACCCTGGCGATCAACAGCTTGAGCGTAAAATTCGCTCGCTTATCCGCTGGAATGCTATAGCTATGGTGATGCGTGCTAATGATAACGATGAAGGCCTTGGTGGTCATATATCATCATTCTCATCATCTGCGACTTTATATGATGTAGGCTTCAACCACTTCTTCAAGGGCGACAACGGTGAAACCCGTGGCGATCTTGTGTATTTTCAAGGTCATATCTCACCTGGTATTTATGCGCGCTCATTCCTTGAGGGCCGTTTAAGCGAAGAGCAGCTAGATAACTTCCGCCGCGAGGTTGATGGCAATGGTTTGTCGTCTTATCCTCACCCATGGTTAATGCCTGATTATTGGCAGTTCCCAACAGTATCTATGGGCCTTGGCCCAATCACCTCTATTTATCAAGCGCGCTTTATGCGTTATATGGCTGCACGTGATATGTGCAAAGAGGGCAACCGTAAGGTATGGGCTTTCTTGGGCGATGGTGAGTGTGATGAGCCAGAAACATTGGGTGCCATTACCTTAGCGAGCCGTGAAAACTTAGATAACCTTATTTTTGTCATTAACTGTAACCTTCAGCGTCTAGATGGTCCTGTTCGTGGTAACGGTAAAATCATGCAAGAACTTGAAGGCATATTCCGTGGCGCAGGCTGGAATGTCCTTAAAGTTGTTTGGGGTGCTGGCTGGGATAAGTTACTCGAAAAAGATACAACGGGTTTGCTTCAAAAACGTATGGACGAAGTCCTCGATGGCGAGCTGCAAAACTATAAAGCGAATGGCGGCGCATATACGCGTGAGCATTTCTTTGGAAAATACCCAGAGCTATTAGAATTAGTTAAAGACATGACCGACGACGAAATATACGGTCTTGCTCGTGGTGGTCATGATTCACAAAAAGTGTACGCCGCTTACGATAAAGCCGTGAATCATAAAGGTCAGCCTACTGTTATTTTAGCGCAAACCGTTAAAGGTTATGGTTTAGGTGCCGATGGCGGTGAGTCGGTTAACATTACTCACTCTATCAAAAAGTTAAACACAGATAGCCTGAAAAAATTCCGTGATCGCTTTGGTATTCCTATTTCAGATGAAGATCTGGCAACAGTACCTTATTACCGTCCTGCGCCTGACTCACCAGAAATTAAGTACATGAAAGCTCAGCGCGAAAAACTAAATGGTTATTTACCTGCTCGTGTTGCTGATTTTGAGCCTCTAGAGATCCCTGAGCTTGACGCATTTAAAGCGTTACTAAAGCCAAGTGGCGACCGTGAAATATCAACCACCATGGCCTTTGTTCGCTTTATTTCGACATTAGCTAAAAACAAGCAAATGGGTAAAAACGTAGTACCCATTGTGCCCGATGAAGCCCGTACATTTGGTATGGAAGGGATGTTCCGTCAGGTAGGTATCTACTCGCCTAAAGGCCAGCAATACACGCCACACGATCACGACCAGATCATGTACTACAAAGAAGATGAAAAAGGCCAAATCCTTGAAGAAGGCATTAACGAAGCTGGCGCCATGTCTACATGGATTGCAGCGTCTACAGCCTACAGTATGTATAAAACACCCATGGTTCCGTTTTATATTTACTACTCAATGTTTGGTTTCCAGCGTATTGGCGATCTAGCATGGTTAGCGGGCGATAGCCAAGCACGTGGTTTCTTGATTGGTGCAACAGCAGGTCGTACCTCGCTTAACGGTGAAGGTTTACAGCACCAAGATGGCCACAGTCATGTTATGGCGAATACGATTCCTAATTGTCGTACTTATGATCCAACATACTCATATGAGTTAGCCGTTATTATTCAAGACGGTATGGATAAAATGTACGCCAAGAAAGAAAACGTTTTTTATTACATCACAACAATGAACGAAAACTACACGCACCCGGCTATGCCAGAAGGTGCGGAAGAGGGCATTGTTAAAGGTATATACAAGCTTAAAGATGCGAAGAAAAACGTTAAGAAAAAGCGCGTTCAGCTTATGGGTGCAGGTACTATTTTGCGCGAAGTTGAAGCCGCTGCTGAGTTGCTAAGCAATGACTTTGGTGTTGAAGCGGATGTCTGGAGTGTTACCAGTGTTAATGAATTAACACGCGATGGTTTGCGTGCTGATAGACACAATTTGCTACACCCAGAAGCCGAGCCACAAAAAGCCTACTTAACTGAAACGTTAAAAGATGCTGTAGGACCTTTCATTATCTCAACCGATTACATGAAAACCTATGCCGAGCAGTTGCGTAACTATATTCCTGGCCGCTACACAGTATTAGGTGCTGATGGTTTTGGTCGTTCAGATACGCGTTCTAAACTACGTGATTTCTTTGAGGTCGATCGTTACTACGTGACTGTTGCAGCGCTTAAAGCGTTAGCGGATGACGGTGTTATCCCTGCAAAAGATGTGACCGCTGCACTGAAAAAGTACGGTATTTCATCTGATAAAAACGACCCAATGAGCTGCTAACAGGAGAGATAAGCATGGCAAAACAAATTATTACTGTCCCTGATATTGGTGGCGCTGAAGGTGTTGACGTTATTGAGATCTGTGTGGCCGTAGGCGATACAGTTGAAAAAGAAGATTCTATTCTTGTATTAGAATCTGACAAAGCTTCTATGGATATTCCTTCGCCTGAATCAGGTGTGGTATCGGCTATTTTGATTAAAGAAGGCGACAAGCTTTCTGAAGGCGATAAGATTTTTGAATTTGAATCTGAAGGTGCTGCTGATGCAGCACCCGCCGAAGCGGCTAAACCAGAAGCAAGCGCAGACTCTTCTTCAAGCGAAGCATCTAGCTCGGCTGAAGCATCAGAACAAACCTTTAATGTGCCCGATATTGGTGGTTCTGAAGGTGTGGATGTTATTGAGTTGTGTGTTGCGGTTGGCGATGCTGTTGAAGAAGGCGATTCACTGGTTGTGCTTGAAAGCGACAAAGCCTCAATGGAGGTGCCTTCACCGGCATCGGGTACGGTTGTGAGCTTTTTACTAAAAGAAGGCGACAAAGTATCTGAAGGCGATGCTTTTGTTGTGCTTTCAACGGGCGCTTCTGCACAAGTATCTGAACCCGCCGCTAAAAGTGAATCACCTGCAAGTGAACCTGCACCTGCCGCCCAAAGCGCTGAACAAG
This sequence comes from uncultured Saccharophagus sp., assembly GCA_937920545.1. Lineage (GTDB taxonomy): Bacteria > Pseudomonadota > Gammaproteobacteria > Pseudomonadales > Cellvibrionaceae > Saccharophagus. Next base: position 26,716 of record CAKZUG010000014.1, on the reverse strand, counting down.
CGATTGCTGTACCAGATATTGGTGGCTCAGAAGGTGTTGATGTTATTGAGATATGTGTGGCCGTTGGCGATAGCGTGGAAGAGGGCGACTCACTTGTTGTGCTTGAAAGCGATAAAGCCTCAATGGAGATTCCTTCACCTACAAGCGGTACAGTAAAAAGTATTGCGTTAAAAGAAGGCGATAAAGTATCTGAAGGGCATGCGTTGCTTGTAATGGAAGTGAAAGGCGCATCTGCACCTGCCGCCCCTGCAAGTGCACCTGCTGCCAAGCCTGAAAAACCCGTAGCTGCACCTGCATCATCGGCTCAAGCTACTTCTGCACCAGTAGAAGAAACGTACGTTGAGCAAGGTGATGTCTATGCTGGTCCTGCTGTGCGTAAATTAGCACGTCAATTGGGTGTAAACTTATCGCAAGTTCCACCGACTGGCCCGCGTAAGCGCCATACTAAAGATGATGTGAAAGGGTTTGTTAAAAAGGTGATGACTCAGCATGCATCAGGCAAAGCGCCTGCTGTAACAGGTGGTCAAGGTATTGATCCTATTCCGGCTGTTGATTTTGCTAAATTTGGCGAAATCGAAATGATCAAAATGAGTAAAATCAAAAAGCTGACTGCGCAAAACATGGCGCGTAACTGGTTGAATATTCCTCATGTTACCCAGTTTGACGATGCTGATATTACCGAGCTTGAAGCCTTCAGAAAAGGCATGAAAGCCGAAGCCGAAAAAGCGGGCGTGAAATTAACACCGGTTCCGTTTTTACTTAAAGCATGTGCCGCAGCATTAAAAGCCGAGCCATCGTTTAACGTATCAATGCATCACGACGGCGAACACATTGTACAAAAGAAATTTATTAACATTGGTATTGCTGTTGATACACCGCACGGTTTAATGGTGCCGGTTATTAAAGATGTTGATAAAAAAGGCTTGTATGAACTCGCCAATGAAGTGATTGATTTGGCTGGTAAAGCGCGTGATGGCAAATTGAAACCAAACGAAATGCAAGGCGGTTGTTTTACCATTTCTAGTCTAGGTCCCATTGGCGGTACGGGTTTCACTCCAATAGTTAATGCGCCTGAAGTGGCTATTTTAGGTGTGTCAAAAGCGGACATTAAACCTAAGTGGAATGGCAAAGAGTTTGAGCCAAGACAAATGCTACCATTATGTTTGTCGTATGATCACCGTGCGATAAACGGCAGTGATGCAGGCCGGTTCTTTACGTATTTGAGTTCTGTTATCGCTGACGTGCGTCGTTTGATTTTGTAAGTATTGTTTTTTAACGTGTTATACAAAACCCCAGTTGATGCCATCACTGGGGTTTTTTTATGTCTAGATGATAGGAGGGAAATGCGGTGAAGAGCGGGTTAAACACGCAAAATGTTTGGGCTAAAATAGCGCAGCGCTTAACGCACTCCTTAGCGTACTCCTTAATGCGGCCCATACACGCGATAGGTCTGTTGTACGCTTTGGTTTTATCTAGCTGGGTATTTACCTCACAATATTATGGCGATATTACGCTGTATGAATTTTTACTTCCCTCGTTCATTTTAATGTTTATTACATACACTAGTTGGTGCGTGTTTCGAGCGCGTAATATCGCGGTAAATTTAGTTGATATCGTTATCTGGGCGGTTATTTTTCGAGTGATCGGGTTAGCGGTTTACCCCATATTAGAAGATGATGCGTTTCGTTATATGTGGGATGGCTACCAAACATTAACCAATGGTTCGCCTTATGCGCAGCCACCATCATATTTTTTTTCGACAGGTGATTTTTCTGATCGGTTAGAGACTATTTTGGACCATATTAATTACCCTGACGTGCCCACTATTTATTGGCCAACAACGCAATATGTGTTTGCCTTAGCCGCATGGATTGCACCGGGTGAAGTATGGCCTTTACAATTAATCATGATGTTTTTCGATTTAGTCGTGCTGTATGTGCTGTGTCAATTTGGCAAACCGTTATTTGTCTGGCTCTATGCTTGGAGCCCGTTGGTGATTAAAGAAACAATTATTACAGCGCACCCCGATATTATTGGCATCGCATTTATTTGGTTGGCGTTTTTGTTCCAGCGTAAAAATATTTATATGGCGGCATGTTGTTGTGCGTTTGCGGTGTCGGCCAAAATATTTGCTGTGTTGCTTGTGCCCTTTTGTTTATTATTTTTTGTACGGGCGTGGTGCGTATTTTTTATGGTGCTGACTTTGACTTTCTTACCCTTTATTCATCATATCCCAAATATTCTGGGTTCTTTGTCGGCGATGAGTGAGGGCTGGGTATTTAACTCACCTTTCTACATTATTGTTTTGTATGCTCTACCTGCAGTATCGTTATTGACAGTGAAAATAAGTTTATTTTGCGTGTTTGCGGTTCTTGGTTTAGCGCTTTTTTATCATTATATTAGAAGCAAGCGCAATACTATTGTCCGCGGCGATATTATCTTTATGGCGTTTTTACTGGTGTCACCAGTGGCCAACCCTTGGTATTTTTTATGGGTATTACCCTTTGCCGTTATTTACCCAAGCTTATGGGCTTGGGTAGCGTCATGCGCTGTTTTTTTATCGTATTGTATTGGTCTTAACCTTAACGACCCAGCATTGAATAATTATCAAATACCCGGTCATATTCTGGTGATTGAATACGGCATTATTCTTATCGCGCTATGTCTAACCCGTTTTAATCGTTTGGCATTATTTAAGTTTTAATTTATAACGTTTGTTAAGGTAGTACACCGTGGCAATCAATTCATTTTTTTTCAACACTTGGCTGATGTTTTGAGTGGGTTCATCACAGCGGTGCAGAGCAGAAACGAGATCGTTAGCGGGTTGTTTTTTAAACTGTTTAATGTTTTTAGATTTTACTTTTGTGGCTGATCCGTCATCCGCCACAAAGCAGTACTTTATTTTTCTGTAATTAGAATGCCTTCCCGTAAAAAATGCTTTTCCAGATTCATAGGCATGATCAACTTGTGATTGCTGAGCACTGCGATTTACGCCGCCGCCGTAATCTCCGCCAGATGCAAATGCTTGCACGGCAAATAATGATAAAGTAAATAATAAAAAGTTACGTGATAGTGTCATGTCAATCTCCCAAAAAAGTCTATCTATTGTTTGTGTGAGAGGCAATTATTGAGTGATTAGTTCCTGTTAAATGAAAATTAAACCTCATAAAATACATATTGAACACGTTGAAAAAGTGACATAGCGTTCACTGGCGAGAAAATTGCATTATTGTTCTACCCGTTTAACACCATTATCACAAAGAGGATGTATGAGCCGAACACCAATGTTAAATTTTGATTTAAATATTGAAGATACACGTCAACCCTTACCGCCCTTCACTAAAGAGAGCGCCATTCGCAAGATTCGACTAGCGGAAGACGCATGGAATGCAAAAAACGCTCAGAAGATTGCGACGGCATACACGCTAAATAGCCAGTGGCGAAATCGCGATATGTTTATCAATGGTCGCGCTGACATTATCAAGTTTTTAGACGCTAAATGGCAAAAAGAGCAGGCGTACCGTTTAATCAAAGAGTTATGGGCGTTTTCTGAGCACCATATCGCTGTGCGCTATGCTTATGAGTGGCATGACCAAAACGGCCAGTGGTATCGCTCTTATGGAAATGAAAACTGGGCATTTGATAAAAACGGTTTAATGGCCGAGCGTCATGCGAGCATCAATGACATGAAGATAAGCGAGAATGATCGTAAATTTACATGGCCAGAAGGCCCAAGGCCTGCTGATTTTGCCACTTTGAGTGACTTGGGCTTATAAAAATTTAAATTAATGCATGTGTTATGCACTTGTGGGTGGGTGTGCGCGTACAATACGCGCACATTAATCGCACTGTAAAGGTTTGTATGACTCACACAGATAACAACACGGCAGCTTACTGCGCCATTCGAACAGCATGGAAAAATCGAGAGCTATTATTTAACGCATCAAATAGTGATGCCTTCAGAATATTTCATGGGTTTGAAGAAGGTATTGAAGGTGTTGTGATTGAGAAATTCGGCGACGTTGCGGTTATACAGTTTACCCGTGATATTCGCGATATTTCTGATGACATCATTCAGGCGCTACTCGATAGCTTCCCCTTTAGGCTTATTGTTGCCAAAGCCCACCAAAGTTTAAAAATGAAAATCAAGCAGCGCGTTTTTATTGTGCACGAGCGCGATCCATCCGATGATTATTGGGCGCATGAACACAACATTCACTACAAAATTAATCCGCTGGCCATTCATAACTGCGGTTTATACCTTGATGCTCGCCCTGTCAGACAGTGGATAAAAGCCAATAGCCAAGACAGAAAAGTAATCAACTTATTTTCTTTTACCGGTAGCTTAGGTTTAGCGGCTATGGTCGGTGGTGCGAAGAGCGTAACGCATTTAGATAAAACCGTTGCCATGCTGCCATGCCTTCGTGAAAACTATAAGAAAAATGGCTTAACATTTGATAACCGTGATTTTGTTCAGGGTGATATCTATCGGCATCTTCCTCGAGCCGTCAAAGCCGGTCGAACGTTTGACGGTATTATTCTAGATCCCCCGCCTAAAGTGTATAAATCCGGCTATGCGAGAAACAAACCGCAGGGTCAAGATTTTGCTCAACTCGTTGACATTTGTAAGCAGTTACTGAGCCCTGGTGGCTGGTTGGTTGCCATGTTTCACCGTTTTGAAAAAACGTGGGATGAGTTTGAGTCTGAAGTCATCGAAGCATCTAATAATGAGTTAACGGCAACCGAACGTTTTACCAGTGAAACAGATTTCCCTGAGTCGGATATGCGAAATAAGTTACGTGTGAGTGTTTTTTTTAAGCATGATAAGCAATCTGAAAAAAAGCAGCTAGAATAATATGTTCTTATAAGTATATGTAACATAGTAGCGGTGTCTGCTTGGGTGATACATGATCAAAATGATGTCTTTCATATAGCCTAAAGTATTACTTGCCTCTTTCTAATTTCTAATTGTTATTAGTTGTATGGTTACATCACACTTTGTGACGTGTAAATTACTAAACGAGTTATCAAAATACATAAAAGTTCACTATTTCAACTATTTCATGTGAAATGCGTCTTGTATGAGATACATATGCGCTTTAGAATTGAAAAGTTTTAAGTAATAAAATGCAAATAATTGCAAATAATTAAACGTTACGAATCTAAACCCTTTGAGGAATAACAAGGTATGAAATCTAATCGAAACAACGCAATAGCAAGTGCATTTAAGCGTAACGCGCTCGTTATCGCAGTAGCGGCAACCGCTTTTTCTGTTGCACCTACATCGGCACAAGATACTGACTCAGGCATTATGCTTGAAGAAGTTGTCGTAACGGGTACTTTACGTGACACCATTAGAAACTCTATTGAGTTGAAAAGACAATCATCAACGATTGTTGATGCCATTTCAGCATCAGACATTGGTGTTTTACCTGATTTATCCGTTGCCGAGACATTAGAGCGTATTACCGGTGTGACAGGTGACCGCTTTAAAGGTAACGCTAGTGAGATTTCTATCCGTGGTTTAGGCCCGTTTTTAGTTTCATCAACGTTTAATGGTCGTGAAGTCAGCTCTGGCTCAGGTAACCGCGCGGTTGCTTTTTCACAGTTTCCATCTGAATTGGTCAATAAAGCTGTTGTATATAAAGCCCAACAGGCTGATATTTTAGAGGGTGGTGTTGCAGGTTCTATAGATTTGGGCGTGATCCGTCCTATCGATTACGGAAAGCGCCGTATACAGGGTGAATTCCGTGCTAATTACAATGAATACCAAGATAAAATCAATGATGACAGTGGTGTAGGCTACCGTGGTTCATTGTCATACACAGATGTGTTTGATACCGATTCTTTTGGTACGTTTGGTTTGGCTTTGGGCTTTGCCTCTGTTGATGGTTCAGCTCCGCAGGAAGCATATGTATCTAGCTCGTCTTTGAGGCCTTGTAATTCAGCAGGTGGAAACAACTGTAGCTTCGACAGTACAAATCCAAGGCGTTTTGATGAAGACGGAAATCCTGTATTCACAAATGAATTCTATCTAATTCCTAATCAGCTAAGTTTTCGTCAGCAAGAATCTGAAGAGACAAGAGATTCTGTAATGGCGACTGTACAATGGCAGCCTAATGATGATTGGGATATTGCTGTTGATTATTTATTCTCCAACCGTTTCTACTTTGAAGATAGGCATGAGCTTTTCATCGATGAAGGGCGTCGTGGTATAGATGATTGGATTTCAACTGACTCTGGTGAGTTATTAGCGTACTCTGGGCTGTCAAGAATTGGCACCTATGGCGATTTCAGAGAGAGAGATGAAGACTACACGTCTTTTGGCCTTAATATAGGTTGGCAAGCAACTGACAAACTTAAAATAACGACAGATTTATCTTATTCTGAAACTGAAAGACAAGATGATATTTGGCAGACTCGCTTCAGATCGGATCGTGTTAATTATGATTTTCGTGATAATGGCGATAAGTTTCCTCAAATCACTGACTTTTATACAAACGCAGCTGACAGGCAAGCGTCAAGCTTAGGTTTAGATATTGTTAATGATTTTAGCTTTTTCGATCTTGATAACAGGGCTAGAGCACAAAATAACCTAACTGAAGATATGATTACTGCCTTCGAATTAAATGGTGAGTATGATATTGATGGTGATTTTTTTACTTCTGTAAAAGCCGGTGTACGTTTATCTGAGCATGAAACAAATTTTTACGCTCGTGCAAGTTTAGAGTTGAGTAAGTCTGGCGGTTCGGCTGATACTGATTTAGCTACAGTTGGCGATTCATGTCTACGCGAATTCCCTCAGTCAGGTTTTGGTGACGATGCTGGCGCAAATATTTCTGAGTGGGCAACGTACGATACTCTTTGTGCGTTTAATATTCTTGCTGGCGAAAATAACTTAATTCCTGATTCCTTACAGCCATCTGCTGATGACGTTTTGCTTCAAGAAGATATTACTTCTGTTTTTGCAATGGCAAACTTTGATTCTGAAATTGCGGGCGTCCCAGTTTCTGGTAATTTTGGTGTTAGAGTTGTCAATACTGAAATTTCATCTGAGACTTTCAGAACAGATTTGTTTTTATCAAGAAACGACGTTAGCGGTTCGCGCGTTGATGCTGATGGTAATCCAAACCCTTTTAGGGCATCTGAAATAAATATACGCCCTCTTGTTGTAGAAAATGACTACGTTAATGTTCTACCCAGTTTAAATTTGAATTTCTCACTGACTGATGAAGTTCAACTGCGAGCAGCTTTATATAGATCTATGTCACGACCTGATATGTTTTTCATGGGCTATGGTTTAGAGTCTGAGCTTGTAAGAGAAGCTAATGAAAATAATCCTCGTGATGGACAAGCTGACACTGCTGAAGAGTTGATAGCTGATACAGGTGAAAACTTTTACAATGCTTTTGGTAATTTTGAGGTAGAAGCATTAGAGTCTGATAACTTCGATCTGTCGTTAGGTTTTTATCCCGACGAAGATACATCTATATCTTTTGCGTTGTATTACAAAAAATTCAATGCAGGTTTTGAAGAGCTGGAAGGCTTAACTCAGCAGACAACATTTGTTATTCAGGATAGTGACTCTGCCGATCCTGCTCTTCAGACAACTCAGACTTTAGATTTGCCTGTAAATGGTCGCGTATCGATTACTGACGAAGAATCTACTATTACGGGTGCTGAAATTACTATTCAGCATGCATTCTCATACTTACCTGAGCCTTTGAATGGTCTTGGTATATCTGCTGGTTATAATTATGCCGACACAGATTTTGAGACACCAGAACGAAGTAGAGATGTTGCTAGTCAACTGGGTGAATTCCAAGATATTAACCCATTGGATGATGTTGACGGGATGACAGCTGAAGAGAATAGAACACTTAATGACTTTATTTCTCCTGCAAGCTTACCTGGCTTTTCTCGTGAAAGTTATTCATTAGAAACATACTGGGAAAATTATGGTTGGCAAGCTCGTGTTGCTTATAAATACCGTTCGCAGTATTTAAAGCCTTTTGGCAATACGTTAAATCAGTCAAATCGTTTTGTCGCTGATACAGGTACAGTAGATGCGTCGTTATCTTATAGAATAACTGATGCATTGACTCTACGCTTTCAGGTGTTAAACGCAACAAACGAGCCGTATGTAGAAAATCGTGTTTTAGAGTCAAACACGTCTTTATCTGAATACAGCGGTCGTAAGTTCTTCGCAGGTGTTAAATTTAGACTGTAAGCTAGCTTAAGCACTTACATTAAAGCGGGCTTTTTAGCCCGCTTTTTTTTGGCCTTTTTTAGGTGACGCTAATGCGAGTGGAGATAGGATAGGTAACGGGGAAGCTTATCGCCGCCATATTGGGTGGCTGTAAAGTTGGTTATATTTTGGTGAGTCTTATCGTAGTAAAGAGCGTAGTAATAGGCGTAGTAGAAAGCGCCAAAAAGATTATTGAGATGGGGGCCTTGTTATCCGTTTATTGCTTAGGTTTTTTTTTATTGTTTATTACATGTTTTACCAAAATACTCCCTAAACAAAATAACACCAAAAACACGCCAAAACTTATAAGCGTTTTTTGAATATCGAATTCTTCAGAAAAAAGAGAGTGCTTAAAAGAGAAATAATAAAAAATACCTTTTGAACCCAAATACGCGACTAAAAATGGAATGAAAATATTTAATGCAGACTTGCTTGATTTATTGTTGTCCATAATTGAATACCCTATATTTTTATTAAAATAAATAGCGCAACTTAAAAAATGGCTAACAACGGGTGAAGCCCGCTTGAGTCTACGTGCTAACGAAGAAGCAGTTTGTGTGTGGCGTTGTTTAAAATGTTAATACCTGAAAGGCCGAGTGTAATATCTTGCATGAGTGCCCAGGGGTCACCGCCGATGCCTTTTACGGCTTTATCTACGGCAATACATTGGCGTAGTAATAAGTGCAACCTGCGAAGCGGTAAGCGGTTTAATGCATGCTGCGTCATTCGCTCGCGGCTTTTCCATATTCGGTGGCTTTTGGCGGCTTGGTTAAAACTCATGCCATTGTCTGTGGCTTCTTTTAAGGTCACGAGTGTGCGTACCTCGTTAGTGAGCGCCCATAATAACTTAAGAGGCTCGCTACCTTCTGAGCGTAGACCGTTAAGTGCTTGTCCTGCGCCAATAGCGTCACCCGCTAACGCTTTATCAATTAAGCCAAAGACACTGTACCGCGCAGAGTCTGCAACAAGTTCACGCATCATCGCACCCGTTATGAGTGTTTGATCACAGTTAAGGGTGAGTTTATCAACTTCTTGTGCACCTGCCAGCAAGTTACCTTCAACTTTTTCAGCCAGTACATCAAGCGCTTCGCTGTCAGCTTGCAAGCCCTGTTTTTGCAGGCGCCGATCTAGCCATTGCGGTAGCTGCTCAGTAGAGATTGGCCAGATAGGTACGGTAAAACCACTTTGATCAAGCTGCTTAAACCATTTACTATTAAGTGCTGAGCGTTCAAGTTTGGGGCTAATAATCAGTACAAGAGTGTCGTTACTGGGGTGCGCGCAGTATTCGACTAATATTTTGCTACCGCTATCGCCGGGCTTACCATTATGTAAGCGTATTTCGATAATTTTTTTCTCGCTAAATAAGCTCAAACTATTGGCATTTTGAATTAAATTTTGCCAGTTAAATGCACCATCAGTATGGTGCAGCTCACGCTCATTAAACCCTGCTTGTTTAAGCTTTTCGCGTACTGTATCGCAGGCCTCTTCAACTAAAAGTGTTTCATCGCCATAAATAAAAATAATAGGCGGTATGTGTTGATTTAGTTGACGTGTGAGTTGCTCACTGTTGACTTTAGGCATAATACGCTAGGGTGTTTTGGTGTCAGTGGTTAGAAGGCGTGCGTGGAGTAAGGTTTGCTGCGCTAGTTCTTCATACAGCTCGCTAATCAAGGCTTGCTCTTCTTGTTTCTTGGCGACAATTTGCGTGGCGTCAAAGTCATAATCACGTCGGCTGGTGAGTGTATATTGCCGAGCCGGTGTTTTGGCTGTATTGACTGATACGCTGTAAGATAATGTAACAGTGAGTAAAAACTGCGCCGCCACGCCTGTTTCTGTGACAGCCAAGTGACGTTTGTCTATATCAACGGTATGTACAGTGAGCGTATGTCGGGCGCTGTTATCAAAGTGGATATTGTTAAGGCTGTTAATGTTGTTGAAGATTTGTAGTAGTTCGGGGTTACGTTTTACGAGGTTCAAATTAAGCGTGATGGGGGTGACTTGCGTGAGTATGTTTTTTTGCTGTAGTGCTTCTATGCCACGCAGTTGCCAGCCGCAACCCGACAGCATAATACAAAAAAAAGCGACGCCGACAGTGCCAAACCAGTGCGTTTTAGTGCACTGGTTTGAGCCTTTGTTGGTGACACGCTGACATGACTGGCGTGCAAATAAAAGTACATGTTGGCGCATCTTAGTTAGCCACGATGTTAACAAGCTTGCCCGGTACAACAATCACTTTGCGTATCATTTTACCGTCTATATGTTTTTGTACTGACGGCTCAGACATGGCTAAGCGCTCGATATCATCTTTTGATGCGTTGGCGGGTACGGCTAGTTTGGCACGTAATTTACCGTTTACTTGAGCGACTACGGTGATTGAGTCTTTCACCAATGCTTCGTCTAACGTTTTAGGCCAAGCTTGATCAATAATCGTTGTTGTATGGCCAAGTTCTTGCCAAAGGCTATGCGCAATATGCGGCACAATTGGAGCAAGCAAGGTAACGGTGGCTTCTAAAGCTTCTCGCTCAACCGCTAGGCCAGCAGTGTTGCTTCTGTCGGCATGTTTGGTTATATCGTTCACCAGTTCCATGACGGCAGCAATTGCGGTGTTAAAGGTTTGTCTGCGGCTGTAATCGTCGCTGACTTTGGCGATGGTTTCATGGGTTTTACGGCGCAAGCCTTTTTGTTGATCATTCAGTGTTTTTTGATCAATTGCCACAAGCTCTTGTGATTCGCTAGCTTCGATGTGTGTGATGACGGCTTTCCACAACTTTTTCAGGAAGCGAAATGCACCTTCCACACCCGAATCTGTCCACTCAAGCGATTGCTCTGGGGGTGCAGCAAACATAGAGAACAAACGTACGGTATCGGCACCGTATTCGTTAATCAGTGTTTCAGGGTCTACCGTGTTGCCTTTTGATTTAGACATTTTGGTGCCGTCTTTCAGTACCATACCTTGGCAAAGAAGGCGGTCGAACGGTTCATCGCAAGCGACTAAGCCCTCGTCACGCATAAGTTTATGGAAAAAGCGTGCATACAATAAGTGTAAAATAGCGTGCTCAATACCACCAATATACTGATCGACGGGTAGCCAGTAATTGGCTTGATCTGGGTCTAGCATCGCGTCGGGGCTAGGGCTGGCGTAGCGAGCGTAATACCATGATGATTCCATAAACGTATCAAAGGTATCTGTTTCGTGCTCAACAGCTTGGCCGTTTAGCTCGGCCTTGCGCCAGTTAGGGTCGGCTTTAATAGGCGATTGTACACCGTCCATTTCGACGTCTTCCGGTAGTAAAACAGGTAAGCGGTCGGCAGGTACGGCAATCTCACCGCCGTCGGCAAGGTTAAACATGGGGATAGGCGTGCCCCAATAGCGCTGTCGTGAAACACCCCAATCTCGTAATCGGTAATTGGTGGTTATTTCGCCTTTTTTAGCGGCGGTGAGTGTTTGTGCAATGGCTTCAAATGCGGCGTCAAAATCGAGACCGTCAAATTCATTCGAGTTGACTAATACGCCTTTGTCGGTAAACGCGGCTTGGGTGACATCGATCTCGGATTGATCTTTGGGTGCAATAACTTGTTTAATCGTTAAGTCGTATTTTTTAGCAAATTCCCAATCACGCTCATCATGCGCAGGCACAGCCATAACGGCGCCTGAGCCATAATCCATAAGCACGTAATTGGCAATCCATACGTCAACATCATCACCTGTAATAGGGTGTTTGGCTTTAAGGCCAGTATTGATACCGTGTTTTTCCATGCTTGCCATATCGGCTTCGGCCACAGATTGTGTTTTACACGTGGCAATATATTCTGCAATGCTTGTGTTGTCTTGCGCTAGCGACTGGGCAATGGGGTGCTCGGCGGCAATACTCACGTAGGTTACGCCCATGAGTGTGTCGGGGCGAGTGGTATACACGTCAAAGCCTGTAATATCGTCTACCTTGTTTTCAAGGTCAAAGCGCAAGGTGATGCCGCGGCTTTTGCCTATCCAGTTGCGCTGCATGGTTTTAACTTGCTCTGGCCAGTTGGGGAGCTTGTCTAAATCGTCGAGTAATTCTTGCGCGTAGTCGGTAATGCGGATAAACCATTGTGGGATTTCTAGGCGTTCAACCGGTACGCCTGAGCGCCAGCCGCAGCCATCGATAACTTGTTCGTTAGCCAGAACGGTTTGATCAACAGGATCCCAGTTCACGGTCGCCATTTTTTTGTATACAAGCCCTTTTTCATACAGGCGGGTGAAAAACCACTGCTCCCACTTGTAGTAATCAGACTTACAGGTGGTCACTTCGCGGGACCAATCGAAACCAAAGCCCAGCTCTTTAAGCTGCTTGCGCATGTAATCGGTATTTTCGTATGTCCACTTAGCGGGTGCCGTGTTGTTTTTAATGGCGGCATTTTCAGCAGGCAAGCCAAATGCATCCCAGCCCATGGGGTGTAGTACGTTTTTACCTTGCATACGCTGGAAACGTGCGATCACATCAGAGAGCGTATAGTTACGAACATGTCCCATGTGTAACCGTCCACTTGGGTAAGGGAACATGGCGAGACAGTAGAACTTTTCTTTCGATTTGTCCTCTGTGACATCAAAGCATTTGTGTTCGTCCCAAAATTGTTGGGCTTGTTGCTCAATAGTTTGCGGCTGGTATGGTTTGTTCATTATGTAGGGGCTACTCGAATCAGTCAAAAATAAAAGATCACGTATTATAGGCGCGTTAGAAACCGAAAGTAAGGGTAATTCACAAAATGGCGTTATAGAGGCTACGCGCATGTTCATGCAACATATTAACGCGGTTATTTTTATGTTGTGCTGCTTGCTGGTGCGAAAATAAGGCGAGTGGGCTTTTGCCTTGGCATAATTAACGGTGTTTATATTTTTTATGCCTTATAATTGAATAAGATAAGTAAGTCGAAAAGTGTGACAAGAATATACATGGGTGGCGTTTAATTCGTTTTTCGTGGGCGTGGTTGATATAAGTATCGTATCTGTTATCTCAAATTCAGTGACCGAATAGCGCATTGTTTGTTTTGATGATCGTAATAACCTAGGTGGTACAAAGGTTGCTCTAAATGGGTATTACCTATAAAAAATAAACGGGATAAACACGTGTTTTTCACAGCACCCATACATATAGCGCAAACCAGTATGACAAATATGACCGATTTAACCGCTTTTGAAACATTTCATGAGTTGTACAAGCGCAAAGATAGCGCGATTACCTTAATGCACCAGTTGAACGGGCTAGTAAAAGCAGTGCAAAAGCACCGTGGTATTAGTATGGGGTTGATCGGCGGTAACCGTGTATTTGAAGGTGATTTTTCTGTGTTGCAGGCGCAGTTTGAGCGACGCCTTGCGACTCTTGAAGTGTTCACCAAAGATTCTAAATTATTGACGGATAAAGACAAAAGCAATTTACATCAAGCTTGGACAACGATTAGTTGTGATTGGCAAGATGACGATATCGACGTGAATTTTGAGTTGCATTCGCATTTCATTGAGCAGTTGCTGGCCATGTTATGGTCTTTAGGTCAGGTGGTCGATACACCTGTTGTGCAGTTGGTGAAAGGGCATTTTGGTGTAGAGAATAAGACAACTAAACAGCAAGATGTACTGACATTTGTGGCTCGTAATCTCCCTAATCTCATTGAGTTAATTGGTAAAATGCGCGGTTTATCAACTTATTGTGCCGCCAGTGGTCAAGTGAGTGATGTACATGCAAAGAAAATGGCGTTTTTGTTACAGTGTGTTCGTGAAGAAAGTGCGAGCTTACGCGTACAAGCACTGGAGTTGGATAAGACTGTTGCAGGTGTTTTAACGGCTTTAACAGGTTTCAAAGAGATTGATTTAAAGCTCAATTATTTTGTGAATTGTGTTGAGCGTGATTTACTGGGCACCAACTTAAGTCACGCCGATATAGAAGAAGCCGACAGTAATATTTTTTTTAGATTGGCAACAGAGTTAATAGACTTAAATTGGGTAATTGTTAATCAGGGGTTGTCACTGCTTAAGCAATGGCAAGGTGAAGATATCGAGCAATGGCTGAGTCGAGGCTAAAAAATAAGGCTGATGCGGTGTTTCGCTTTCAGCCTATTTTATTATTTACGGGTCTTGGCTAGATCGTCAAACATATCAATATACTTATCTAATGTTTTTTCCATTTTTTGCTTTTGTTTATGAGTTAGGTTTTTGAATATTCTTTCGAGTAGTGCAAATGATTGCGTTTGGTTTATATCAATTTTTTCACGTAAATCAGGTGTCCAGTCGTCGCTTTTATACAGCATTAAGCTTTTAATGCCTGCTGTTGTTTTGGTTATATCTTTTCTTGTATGTAAAATACCTTCGTAATCGCGTCTAAATTGATATTGCTGCTGTAGCATTAAACCTTCGTAATCGGCAAGGTCAACCGCCCATTCTTTTAGCCATGATTTTTGTTCATCGGTTAAATCGCCAATTAATTTTTTTAAGTATTTGTCTAGTTGTTTTTGGCGTGCTTTTAATAGTTTTTTCTCGCTAATATCAATATATTTTTTCTTGTATTTTTTATTGTCTTTGTCGACTTTTTTTAATATTTGGTTAACTTGTTTATCGTCGAGTGATTGAGTAATAGAAATGATTGTGGGTATGAGTTTGATAAGAGAGTCATCAATAAATATTTGCATATCATCCGTAAAGGCATGCAGCTGTGGTGCAGTTGGGTTATTTAATAAAATAGGTTTGGCGCGCTTAAAAAAATGAGCATACTTTGGTAGTTGTGTCTTTTTATGCCATGCGTGAAAGTCATCAATCGCGTTTTTAGTCACTTTTTTTTGTGGTGTATTGAGATCAATGTATTTATTAACCTGCCACATAATAGCCCAGTCTAAATAGTTATACGCCATTTTGTTTGAGCATGAGGCTGTGGTAAGTAAGCACAGCAACCCAATAGTGCAGTAAATAAAGTATTTTAATTTACGTGTTATATGCATTTTGTACGTGCTCTATACGTTAAACGGTAATATAAAAAAGTCACCAAAGCCAAGCATAATAAAACGATAGGCCATGACTTAACTTGTGAGAAGGGCGTGGCACCACTGTAAAGCGTAACGTCTCTCGTTAGCTCGTTGCGCACAAATTGTGGCGTTTGTGCAATAACGTGTCCGCGTATATCAATAAAACCTGAAATCCCCGTGTTCGCTACTCGAATCACGGGCTTTTGATTTTCGAGTGCACGCATACGTGCCATTTCAAAATGCTGTATGGGGCCAATGGAGTCGCCAAACCATGCATCGTTACTGATAGTAATAATCGCATTGGCATCTTTTGCATATTTAGCGACTAAACTTGGGTACACAACTTCGTAACATATCGAGGTCGCAAAAGTGTGTTTTGATGTGTGCAATAACGTTTGGTGGCTTGCCCCTTTATGCATAACGGACATCGGTAAATTAAAAAAACCAATTAAGCCCCGTAACTGCTCTTCGAGCGGGACATACTCGCCAAAAGGGACGAGACGTTGCTTGGCGTAAGTACCTTCAGCACCGCCTAAGCCTGTAATAGTATTGTAGTATTTTTGGTTGATAATATCGTCTTCTAATAATCCAGTGATTAAGGCAGTGTTCGTTTTTTTCAAATACGCATTAATTGATTGCAGGTAATAGCCAGCTTCACTTTTTAATACTGGTATGGCGGCTTCTGGCCAAATAACCAGATCGGCATTTTTTTGTTGCTCCGTTTGTGCCATTAATGTGTTAAAGATCGCGTCTGAAAACGCAGGGTTCCATTTCATTTCTTGGGGGACATTGGGTTGAATCAATACAATATTTACGGGTGTTTTATCTGGTGTTGTCCACTCGATTTGAGCTAGCCCAAAACCCGTAAGCCAAATTAATAGTGTAGCTAGCGTGTATAGTGATTTCTTTTTTAACGTGGATTTTTGTTGTACTAAATAAACACTGATTGCCGCTGTGATAGCACAAATAAAGCCTAAACCCAGCACCCCTATAACCGGTGCCCAGCCAGATAACCAAGTCGCATGATGGCTATAGCCTACATATAGCCACGGGAAGCCCGTTAAAAACCAAGTGCGGCTCCATTCGCCTAGCGTCCATATTGCTGCAAATCCAAGCGTTTTCCCGTAGGTTGATCTGGAAAAATATTTGCCATAAAAAATAAACGGTATCGCTAAAACACAGGCTAAGCCAAGGGCAAAAAATACGGTCATTAAGACGGCAATATACGGCGGTGTTTGCCCGAAATTAGAAATGCTGACATGCACCCACGATGAGCCTGTGAGATACAACCCAAAGCCATAAGCAAGTGCGATAAAAAAGCTGCGTTTAGCTTGTTGTTCTGCAAGTAATGCTGCTAAGCCGATGAGGCTAACGATACCAAGCGGCCAAATTTCATACGGTGCAAGTGAGAAGGTAGTGAGTGTGCCGCTAGCAAAAGCGGCGGCAAGACGTAACCAAAAAAAATAAAGGGGAGCAATTTTGGGCGTCACTTTGGCGGTAACTTGAGGCATAACAGTCTCTTAGGCGTGGGGCGTATTTTTATCGTTACTTTTATCTTTTTTGCTATTTTTACTTTTGTTTTTATTCTTATCGTTGTTTTTTGTTACGCGTAACAAATGCAGCTGTCTGCCATCACAGTATAAAATACGAAATGCGAGCCCTTTAATTGTGATAACTTCATTGCGCTGCGGCATATGACCAAAAGCTTTCATTACAATGCCGCCAATGGTATCGAACTCTTCATCGCTAAACTTGGTGTGCAGGTGCTCGTTAACATCCTCAATGGGCGTCAGGGCTTTAATAATAAAATCGTTATCGGATACCTGACGGATAAACTCTTCTTGGTTTTCATCTGTTTCGTCTTCAATTTCCCCTACAATTTCTTCAAGTACATCTTCTATTGTGACTAAACCAGAGATGCCGCCATACTCATCAATAACCAGTGCCATGTGGTAGCGTTTTTCACGAAATTCTTTGAGTAAAATATTTAAGCGTTTACTTTCAGGAATAATATTTGCGGTACGTAAAATGGATTCAATTTTAAAATTGTCTTTGGGGTTAAGCAGTAAAGGCAGTAAATCTTTTGCGAGTAAAATGCCTTTTATATCGTCGGTAGATTCACCAATAACGGGAAATCGCGAGTGCCCAGATTCGATGACCTTGGTTAAGAATTCTTTGGGAGAGTCGTCGGCTTGTAAGTACACCATTTGTGAGCGAGGAATCATAATCTCGCGCACTTGCTGATACGCTACGTCGAGTGCGCCTTCGATTATATTCAGGGCTTCTTGGTCAACCACCTTATTGTTTGCCGCTTCGCGTATAACTTCGAGTAATTCGTCACGTGATTGGGGTTCAGAATGAAACGAGTGCATGAGTTTTTTAAGCCAGCTGGCTGATGGCTTGTCACTTGCAGAGTCAGGCGAAGGGTCGTCTGGCATGAGGTTGATTGCTCCAGTGTTGTTTATGTTGCAGATTATAAGTTACAGGTTGTTAGGTGTTATCAGTATAAGGATGACTAAAGCCTAACGTGTTAAGTAGGTTGATTTCAAGTGCTTCCATCTCGTCCGCCTCGTCGTCATCAATATGATCAAAGCCTAATAAGTGTAAGCACCCATGTATTACCATGTGCGCCCAGTGAGCCTGCAGTGTTTTGTTTTGATCTCGTGCTTCTTGTGCAACCACATCACTACAAATGATTAAATCCCCCAATAAGGGAATAGGCACATCGGCGGGGATATCACTAGGAAAGCTCAGGACATTTGTGGGCTTGTCTTTACCACGGTAATCACGGTTAAGTGTTTGGCTTTCATTTAATGCTACCGTACGAACGGTTAGTTCAGCGTCATCAAGCAAGGTTTGTGTGTCTTTTTTGCCTGTTAGACATAAAACACTTTTTACCCACAGCGAAATATCGCTGTCTGTGGGTAAGTTTGCCGTGTTGCATGCACGCTGAATATCGACATCCAGCGTTAAGGTGTTGCTATTTAATGGGCTGTCCGACGGGGTAATTGAGCTGTTATGAGTTGTCATGTTGGCTCTTAGCGTCGGCTTTTCGCTTGCGGTCGCGATCTTCTGCTAGTTTTTCTGATTTTTCGTAGGCTTCGACAATACGCTGTACAATGGGGTGTCTCACCACATCTTTTGACGTGAAATACGTAAAACTAATGCCGTCAACGTTATCGAGTACTTCCATCGCGTGTTTTAAGCCCGATGCTTGGCCGCGAGGTAAATCGACCTGCGATGGGTCGCCTGTAATCACCGCCGTTGAGCCAAAACCAATACGGGTTAAAAACATTTTCATTTGTTCGCGCGTGGTGTTTTGGCTTTCATCTAAAATAACAAATGCGTTATTCAGCGTGCGGCCACGCATATAGGCCAGTGGTGCCACTTCAATGACGCTGCGCTCTATGAGTTTGCCCACGGTTTCGAAGCCAAGCATTTCATAAAGGGCGTCATATAAAGGGCGCAAGTATGGGTCGACTTTTTGAGATAAATCACCGGGTAAAAAGCCCAGTTTTTCGCCTGCTTCAACTGCAGGGCGCACCAGTAATATACGCTCGATCTCATCGTTTAAAAAACTCTCAACCGCACAGGCAACGGCCAAATACGTTTTACCCGTGCCCGCAGGGCCAATGCCAAAGTTAATGTCATTTTGGCGCACTTGCATAACATAGCTTGATTGCCTGTCGCCGCGTGGTTTAACGGTACACTTTTTTGTTTTAATGATATTGGCTTGTGCCACGGCTTGCGACACATCGTTTTTTACAATATTAGCTTGGATGTCGGATTCCATTAACGCCTCTTGAATAGTCAAGTGTACATGATCGGGGGTGAGTAAATGATCGTTTTGGGTATCGCTATACAGCTTTTTAATGATGTTACGTACCGCCTGCGCGTTGGCTCCGGTAATATAAAATTCGCCACCACGACGGTTTATTTGTACATCAAGACGAGATTCTAGTTGGTTGATGTGTGTGTCGAGTCCGCCACAAAGCGATGATAGCCTGTGCGTATCGATAGGTTCTAACACGATTTTAGCCGTGTTGGCAGGTGTTGTGTTGTCCAAAAAGACATATCCTTGAATTGTAATTATGTGCCAATTATAACTGGATAATACTGTAATAGCCTACCCTAATCATATAACGATTGTATTCTAATGTTATTACGTTTGATAACGAAAAACAGAGGGTGGGCTTGGGTCGGGTTATTGGATGTATGTTGTATTGTTAATGTGGTGGTTGAACGCTGGGCGCGCACAGTAAGCGTACACCCAGTTGAGTATTAGTCGTCTAATTCGCTTCCCAGTAATACACCGCGTAATGAGTTAGGCAGGGCTTGTTCGATAAGAATATCGGCAAATTTACCTATTAACTCTGGCTGCTGACACGAAAAGTTAACCACGCGGTTGTTTTCAGTACGGCCTGATAATTGGCCTGGGTCTTTTTTACTGTAGCCAGTTACCAGTACGCGCTCGGTGTTGCCTACCATTTTACGGCTGATGTCTTGAGACTGCTGAATAATACGCGTTTGCAGTATTTTTAGGCGGTCTTTTTTGAGTTGCTCGGGCGTATCGTCTGTTAAATCGGCGGCGGGGGTGCCGGGGCGTGGGCTATAAATAAAGCTAAATGAGTGATCAAAGCCAATATCTTCAATCAGTTTCATGGTGGCGGCAAAATCGGCTTCGGTTTCGCCAGGAAAGCCCACAATAAAGTCTGATGAGAAGCTGATGTCTGGGCGGATTTTACGAATACGGCGCATTTTTGATTTGTATTCTAGGCAGGTATGGCCGCGCTTCATGGCATTTAGTATGCGGTCTGAGCCACTCTGTACGGGTAGATGCAGATGGCTAACCAACTCGGGGATATCTTCGTATGCTTGAATCAGACTATCGGTAAACTCTACTGGGTGCGAGGTGGTAAAGCGTATGCGTTCAATGCCTTCCACTTTGGCAACCATACTAATAAGCTCGGCAAGGTCAATCAGTTCGCCGCTGCTGTCGTCTTTAAAGGCGTTTACGTTTTGGCCTAATAAGTTGATTTCGCGCACATCTTGTTTGGCGAGCTGCTCGACTTCGGTTAAAACATCAACAGCGGGGCGGCTGACTTCTTCGCCGCGTGTATAAGGCACAACACAAAAGGTGCAGTATTTTGAGCAGCCTTCCATCACGCTCACAAAGGCGCTCGGGCCGTCGGCTTCAGGCTCGGGTAGCCTGTCGAACTTTTCAATTTCAGGAAAGCTAATATCTACCACAACGGCGCCATTATCACGTGGCGTTTCTAGCATTTCAGGCAAGCGATGCAGTGTTTGCGGGCCAAAAATTAAATCGACAAATGGCGCTCGTTTGGCAATGGCTTCGCCTTCTTGGCTGGCCACGCAACCGCCTACACCAATGACTAAATCAGGGTTGGCTTTTTTTAGGTGTTTCCAGCGGCCTAGTTGATGAAATAGCTTTTCCTGTGCTTTTTCACGAATAGAGCAGGTGTTAACAAGTAGAACATCGGCTTCTTCTGGGTTATCTGTTGGTATCATGGCGTGTGACTCGCCCAGTAAATCTTGCATGCGTGATGAGTCATACTCGTTCATTTGGCAGCCATGAGTTTGAATATAGAGTTTTTTTGCAGGCTGCTCTATTACGGCAGTGTCGTTTTCTGTGCTGTGTGGTGTTTTTTGCATGGTGGGTTCAGGCCTGTAATATGCTTGCGCAGTGCTTTTCTTAACGGGGATTGTCTCTGCCTGTTAAATGCAGCAGAGCAAATAAGCAATCAATGCATAGCATGTGTAAAAAATAGTCGGCTATTATAGCCATAGCTTGATCAATTTCACATATCTAGTGATCGTAAAAATGCATTTTAGTCATGCGTAGGGTAACAAGTTGGAAATATTGACGGTGTTAAGCCTTTATTGGCCGTGTTTTGGTTTTTTATTGGCGTTTTAATACGCTAGACTTGTTATTTTTTTGAGCGGCTATATATTGGCATGCCTAATTTAGAGCAATACGCTATTTATGTTTAGCGTATTGTGCAAAGTCATTATTGATTGCAGGCGAAAAACAACGATTATGTCTACTACCCCTATTTACAAAGTCATTTTTCATAACTTAAATCAAGTTTACGAAGTGTATGCGCGTACTATTTACCAAAGTGAGATGTACGGTTTTGTCGAGCTTGAGGAGTTTCTATTTGGTGAGCGTGCCAAGCTTGTTGTTGACCCTGGAGAAGAAAAGCTAAAAGCTGAGTTCACCGGCGTGAAGCGCTCGTTTATCCCTATGCATAATATTATTCGTATCGACGAGGTCGATCAGGAAGGCGTGGTTAAAGTCACCGATATTAAGGGTGCGACCGTATCGCAGTTTCCGTATTCTGTTCCAACTAAGCCGCCCAAGAAGTAAGGCGGTACAGCTCTTTTTTGCAGGTAGCCTATTATGAGCACGCTTTTTCACAGGCACATGAAGAGTCAGACGGCGCAGTCTGACCTCCCCATATTAATGATTCACGGTTTGTTTGGATCTCTTGAAAACTTAGCGGGTGTGGCTAAGCAGTTAAGCTCTGAGCGCGAAGTATTTCTTGTGGATCTTCCTAATCATGCTCGCTCAGCGCATACAGACGAAACCTCGCATACCGCGATGGCCGATGCCGTTGCCGCTTGGATGCACGAGCATGATGTTGAGTGTGTTGATATTATCGGTCACTCATTGGGTGGCAAGGTAGCCATGCAGTTGGCCTTAACGATGCCGAGTTTGGTGCGCCATTTGGTTGTCATTGATATTGCCCCTGCGCATTACCCTCCGCATCACAGTGAAGTGTTTGAGGGGCTAAACTCGTTAGATCTTGAACTTGTGTCTAATCGTCGTGAAGCCGATGCACATATGATTCAGTTTGTGCCCGATGTCGATGTACGTAGTTTCTTACTCAAAAACTTAGTTAAAAATACAGGTGAGTCGCCAGAGACTAAAGATAATGCATTTATGTGGCGGTTTAATTTACCGGTGTTAAGCCGTGATTACCCACTATTGATACAGGCTAATACGCAGGCTGTTTTTGATGGGAGAGTATTATTTATTAAAGGTGGTCACTCTGATTATATTATTGAATCATACCGTCACGATATTGTATCGCGTTTCCCTAACGCCACGGTAAAAGTGGTTAACGATACTGGCCATTGGCTGCATGCTGAAAAGCCCGTTATTACCGCAGGCATTATCGCACGTTATATTAATAGGTAATTTAGGGCTCGCGCTTATTAGCGGTTAGTTATAGCGAATGAGTAAAGCTACACAAAAAGAGAATACGACAAAGTATAAAAGGTATTTAATATGACAGACAAGGCCCCCGATGATTTTTTAAGCTTGCTTGAAGGCTTTATCGATCACGCCAACACCCAGTCCCAACAGTATGATTTAGGGGTAGTTACTCAGGCGTTAATTACTGCTTCTGCACGCTTTAGTGCGCACTATGTGGCGAGTGCGTGCGAGTCACGTAAAGACCTGAAAGAAGATAAAGACGAGACTATCCATCAGTTTGGTGGCGAGTTTAAGCGCGAGTTGGCACAGGCAATGGACGACTATATTGAAAATTACAAGGTCTATTTACGCGAAGACGACGAGTAGGGCGTGAGTATTGAAGTATAAGTAAAATATTGACCAAAGTGCGGTCTCTTATGTCTAACTGGCATTCGCTAAGACGGGAATAACCTAAAAAGATATTGGTTAGGACACTCCGTTTGTCCTAACTGAATCGTTGATGGCACTTTCACAAGTGCTCAATCTAACCGATCGGGCGAATTACGCCTATGGCTTAATTCGCGTCTATTCTTATTGTATTTTCTATTTTATTATTATTTATTGTTGTTATAGGCTGCTTTTTCGCAGCTCTTAGTCTGTGTGTCCTCTTTTTCTATTTTGTCTTTTTCATTTTTTCTATTTGTTGTTTTTATTATCATTTTTGTTATTAGTATTTATTGTTTTAATTGTTTTATCTTTATTATTATTTCTTGTTGTTATTATAGTGTTTTCTTTTTTAGTTATTATTTATTGTTATTTTAGTCTTTATATATATTTTAATTATTGTTTATTGTTTTTATTATATTTATATACATTGCATGCCGTGTGCCAACTTTAAAAAGTCATTGTTTATCATAGGGTTGCGATTTTATTGTGTTTTTTATTCTCTTTTTACATTTGAGATCGTTACTATTTGTGTCTTTAGTTGTTACGGCTTTAAGAAAAGAGGTAACAGTCACACTTTGTTGCGGAAAGTGCGGGCTGTTTCACATTGGTTTTTGTTGTGGGCATGCCTAGGATATTAATGGTATGTCGTTAGGCTTGGGTGGGTCGCCTTATATGACTTAGGTGCTTTGTATTCTCTGTTGTTTTAAGCGCTGTTCTCGTTAATACGTTTTGTGGCAAAGTATTTAAGTGGCCAAGCAATAATTGTTGCGCGTGTATTGAGGTAGTGGGGGTAGTGACGTCGGGCGTACTAAATGGGGTAAAGGGAGGTTGAATTCAGGGGGGTATCGTTCGGAGTAGGCCCCAATCTCTTTAAGACCTACTCATAAAGCGGTGTGCTTATTATTTCTTTCTAGGTATGCCTAGGCGTTGGCGACGCTCCCATAGACACTTACGGCTAACCCCTAGCTTTTTAGCTAGCTCGGTTTCACTCATGCTATCTTGATGCTCAAGAACAAAGCGTTGAAAATAGTCTTCAAGCGATAAATCTTCACTTGGATCATTGCGTGTGGCGACGGTGTTACCTTGTTGTGAACCGTTGTCATCGTCCATGTGAACGAGATCTAAATCAATGGATAGGTGGGTGTGGTCGAGTTCTTTTTCATCATCGCATAGTATAACAGCGCGCTGTATTGCGTTTTCTAGCTCTCGTATGTTGCCCGGCCACGTGTAGGTGGTTATCGCCTGTATGGCCTCTGGTGTAAGTGATAGCGTCTCTTTGTTCATTTCTTTGCAGTAGCGAGTAACAAACGTTTCTGCCAGTTTAAGGATGTCTTTGCCGCGATCACGCAGGGGAGGCAGTTTTAACTGTACAACATTAATTCTAAAATATAGATCTTCTCTAAATAAGCCTTCTTTAGATAGCTTGGCTAGGTCGCGATGTGTGGCAGCCACAAGGCGCACGCTGACTTTGCGTGATTCAATTGAGCCAATTGGGCGGACTTCGCCTTCCTGTAGTACGCGTAATAGTCTTGCCTGCGCCTCTAAAGGAAGTTCACCTATTTCATCTAAAAACAGTGTGCCACCATCGGCTGCGGCAACTAAACCTTCGCGGTTAGTTGCTGCGCCAGTAAATGCGCCTTTTTCATGGCCAAATAGCTCGGCTTCTATGAGTGTTTCAGGAATCGCGGCACAGTTAACACTAATTAGAGGCTTGCCGTTGCGCGGGCTTTCTGTGTGAATAGCGTTGGCGACAAGTTCTTTGCCTGTACCTGTTTCACCCAGTACCAGCACGGTGGCATTAGTGGGGGATACTTTGTGTATTTTGGCGTAGATCTCTTTTATTGCTGGGCTTGAGCCGATCATACCAGCAATAGCATCGCTTTTTTCTTTGATGTTTTGGCTTGTGGCCTGTTTTTTGGCCGTTTTACTGATGACGCGTTTGACCGCGGCGATCATTTCGTCGTGGTCAAACGGCTTTGCAATATAGTCAACTGCACCCATTCGCATGGAGTCAACTGCTGACCGTAGGCTTGCATAGCTTGTCATAATAAGCACAGGGACATCGCCCGCGAGTGTGATGAGGTCGGTGCCCGGCGCGCCAGGCAGCCTTAAATCACTTATGATTAATTCAAAATCAGCTAATGTGTATTTTGTTGTGGCTTCGGTAACCGAGCCTGCTTCTGTCACTTCATGCTTATTGCGTGTCAGGAGTTTACGAAGAGCTGTTCTGATAATGGGCTCATCTTCTACTATTAAAATTTTACTCACTAAATTGACCGCCATCTTGTTGGTTATTCGTTGTGTGGGCGCGCTTGTTGTTACTGACTGGTGTTATTTGTTACCGCAAGCTGCGCTTTTACCGTGTTTTTATTCAATCAATGTTACTAGTGTTACTCTTTGGGGCGTGACTTTCAACCCTATTGGGTATTTTGATCACAAATTGTGTGCCTTTTTGTCGTATTTCATCGCAAGGACTAATGATCTCGAGCGTACCTTTATGGTCTTCTACTATGGTGTAAACCATGGCTAAACCAAGCCCTGTTCCTTCTCCGGCCTCTTTAGTGGTAAAAAACGGCTCAAAGATTTGGTCTTGGATATCTTTAGGGATACCCGGTCCTTCATCAGTAACGGTGAGCGTAACGCAGCTCGCCGTTTGCTCGGCATCAATGGTGATATTGGTGTTTTCGTCCGATGCATCGCGGGCATTGGCTAATAGATTAACTAATATTTGTATAATACGCTGGCTATCACCCCACACATTGACTCCTTCGGCTACGTGGTTGTGATAAATTACGTAGGTTTTATCTTTTTGAAGGTTTAAAAGATTAATGGCTTCTTGGGCGCATTCCTGTAGGTCGGCATTGTCAAATTCAGATTCTTTGTTTCGTCCTGCGTGAGAGAATCCTACAAGTGAATGTACAATCCGCGAGACGCGTTCAGTTTGCGAGAGAATCATTTGTGCCGTTTCTAACATCTCTTCGTCTTCAGTATCGTATTTCATGTTTTGCGCTAAGCAGGCTATCCCCGTTACGGGGTTACCTATTTCATGTGCAACCCCAGCGGCTAGGCGGCCAATAGACGCGAGCCTTTCGCTGTGGAGCAGCTCTTGCTCAAGAAGCTGCATATGAGTGACATCTTCAAGTAGTAAGACCTGGCCTTCTGTTTTATTGGCCATAGACGATGGAATAAACGCTTTGTGCAAATTAATCCAATGTTTTTTACCTGCAAGTTCGATCTCTTGTTTGTAAAAATGCGGGAGGGGAGAGTTGGCAAAACGATGGAGTAATTCGCCCCAAGGTTGCAGTACATGTCCTAACCTGGAGCCTGTTACTGAATCGCCTTGAATGCCTGTGAGTTTATTCATCGCGCCATTCCACATAAGTACTTCTAAGTCGGGGCCGATAGAGCATACCGATAGTGGAAGCTCTTCTAGTGTGCGCCTGTGGTAGAGGCGTAAATCATTGAGTTCGGCGGCAAGGCCTGTCATGTGGTCACGGTATTCGCTTAAGCGATTTTCGATCAAGTTAATGTCTTTGGCGCCTTCGCCTGTCGGTGTTTTATACGGGATTTGCTTATCCATGATCTCGGTGGCCATAGCGATTCCCATTAGCCCCGACAAGTTCGCTTCAACCTCGTCACGTAAGCGCCTTAGTGCATAGGGGCGGCTCTCGTTAGGGTTAAGGTCTAGCTGCTCTACCGCGCGCATAACTTCGGTCTTAGCTGTTGACAACCCAATACGCTTCGATAAGCGGTTAATGGCGTCTTCTGGTGAGCGAATGTCTAGTGTGCGTCTTATCGGGTGGCTTAATTCATCG
>CAKZUG010000013.1 GCA_937920545.1 uncultured Saccharophagus sp. | reverse complement strand
TTACTTTTTACTTTTTACTTAGCGCTTTTGCTGCGTCAATGGCAAAGTAGGTGAGGATGCCATCAGCACCTGCCCGCTTAATCGCCATAAGTGATTCCAAAATAGTATCGCTTGATAATACGCCCGCATCAATCGCCATTTTTTGCATGGCGTATTCACCACTTACCTGGTAAGCAAAAGTAGGTGTTTTAAATGTTTGCTTAACACGGTAAATAATGTCCAGGTACGGCATGGCAGGTTTCACCATAACCATGTCTGCACCTTCAGCAATATCCATGTCGACTTCTTTTAATGCTTCATCTGTATTGGCCGGGTCCATTTGGTACGTTTGTTTGTCGGCTTTGCCTAGCTGGCTAGATGAGCCGACAGCATCGCGAAACGGGCCATAGTAATGCGATGCGTATTTAGCCGAGTAGGCCAATATTTGTGTGTTAATAAAGTTGTTAGCATCAAGGGCTTTTCTAATTTCACCGACACGGCCATCCATCATATCTGATGGTGCAATCACATCGGCACCAGCTTGTGCGCAGACTACGGCTTGCTTGCAAAGAGCATCAATGGTGATGTCATTTAAAACATAACCTTTGCCATCAATAATTCCATCTTGACCGTGGCTTGTGTAGGGGTCGAGTGCGCCATCACAAATAACGCCCAGTTCTGGATAATGCTTTTTGAGTATTCTTACGGCTTTTGGTATAAGCCCTAGTGGGTTAAACGCCTGCTCGCCTTGCGGTGTTTTAACGCTGTTATCGATATTGGGAAATAAGGCGATAGCTGGAATATCAAGATCAATTAACTCTTTGGCTAAAATAAGTAAATTATCGAGGCTAACACGGTATTGCCCTGGCATAGACTCAATTGGCTGTTTTTGGTTTTCGCCATCAATAATAAAAACAGGGTAAATAAAATCATGCGGGCTAAGGGTGGTCTCACGTACTAAGTTGCGCGAAAACGCATTAAAGCGGTTACGACGTAAACGCGTTTGCGGGTATTGTGTGCTCATGTTTTGTCTCTTTAGTTCGTGTCAATAATGTGCAAAGCATAAGCAAGCGCGCTGCAATGGGCAAGCTTGCTGATACGTTACGTAGAAAGAATACATTGTTCCGGCTGCGTCTTGTAAAGGCACTTTTGTCACATCTTATCTTCATAGCAACGCATAAACAGTATTATCTCGTTTCTTTTTTACGTTTAAAGAGGTGTTTTGTGTGCCTATAGGTAAATTATTGCGTTAAAAATCATTATTTGTTTTTTTACATGTTGAACTTAGACAAGCATGCCGTTAGTGTTTCGCACCAAAATACACTTACAGCGTGAGGCAAATATGTTTTTAGGTATAGATTTAGGTACGTCGGGTGTTAAAGCCGTTTTGATGAATGAGTCTGGCGAGATCACACTGCAAGCCAGTGCCGGGCTTGAGGTAAGTCGCCCTCAGCCATTATGGTCTGAACAAAACCCGACTCACTGGGTGGATGCAATGGACGCAGCTGTTACTGCATTGAGTAAAGATCATGATTTAAGTTGTGTTAAATCGATTGGTTTGTCAGGTCAAATGCACGGTGCAACGTTATTAGATAGCGATAACAACATTATTCGCCCCGCCATATTATGGAATGATGGTCGCTCGCAGGCACAGTGTGAGGCGATTGAAAAAGCCGTGCCTAACTCACGTGATATTACGGGTAACTTAGCTATGCCCGGGTTTACTGCACCTAAAGTGTTATGGGTAAAAGATAACGAACCAGACAATTTTGCCAAAATAGCCAAAGTATTGTTACCGAAAGACTACCTTGGATTTATCTTAACAGGGCAGTATGCCTCTGACATGTCTGATAGCGCAGGTACATTATGGTTAGACGTAGAAAAACGCGTGTGGTCTGATGATATGCTAAGCGCTTGCGGTTTAACGCAATCCCAGATGCCAAAGCTATATGAGGGGCATGAAGTAACTGGTACATTAAATGCCGACTTGGCCAAAAAATGGGGCATGCAAACTGTCCCGGTTGCGGCAGGTGCTGGCGATAATGCCGCAGGTGCTGTGGGTGTAGGTGTGGTTACACCTGGTGAGGCATTGCTTTCGCTAGGAACGTCGGGCGTACTGTTTGTTTCTAACGCCAAATATGCGCCTAACCCCAAAGAAGCGGTACACGCTTTTTGCCATTGTTTACCCAAAACGTGGCATCAGATGTCGGTTATTTTAAGTGCGGCTAGTTGTTTAGATTGGTTAGTTAGCCTAACGGGCGCGCAAGACGTGCCCACGCTATTAGCCGAATTAGAGGCGCAAGCCGAGCTTGTTGCCAACCCGCAGGATGAAAATACCCCTATCTTTTTGCCGTACTTAACCGGCGAGCGCACGCCGCATAACAACCCGCACGCTAAAGGTACCTTTTTTGGCATGACAGCCAGCACTACCCGCGCGCATTTAACCAAAGCTGTGTTAGAAGGCGTAGCATTTGCTTTTGCCGACGGCCAGTTGGCGTTGACAAACTCAGACGGTGAGATCAATCGCGTCAGCGTTATTGGCGGCGGCGCGCGCAGTACATTATGGGGACAGATTTTATCAAATATTTTAGACCGCCCACTGTTGTTTCGTGATGGTGGTGATGTCGGCCCAGCGTTGGGTGCAGCACGTTTAGCTCATTTAGCTTATTTGGTTGATAGCGGATCGTTTACAGACCAAAGTATTGAAGCAATTTGCCCTGCGCCCCCTATTACGCAAGAGATTCTACCTCAGTCCGAGAAAGTCGAGGCTTATCAAGAGCGCTGGGTAAAGTATCGCGCACTGTATCAAGCGACTTCATCTTTAATGGGGTAATAAACACGCCATATTGAAATATAAGGGTTTTACCCTTAGGATATGACACCTTTTTACAAATCATGATTGATAATCATGTGTATAAATGAGCAGTTGATCAACATTATCTTATTTTGATGCGTATTTTAATTGAAACCAAAATACGATTAATGTGTCAATTGCTGCCATTATCAGCCGCTAAAAGCTTGAGTTATTAAGTTCAAGCGGCCACCACACAACCTAACGAGGCTTTATTTGTGAGTAACTTTTTCGACAAGGTCGGCAAAATTCAATTCGAGGGCGCAGGCTCAACTAACCCATTTGCGTTTAAGCAGTACAATAAAGACGAAATGGTACTGGGTAAGCGCATGGAAGACCATTTGCGTTTTGCTGTATGTTACTGGCATAACTTCTGCTGGCCTGGCAGTGATGTATTTGGGGCTGGTACATTAGACCGTCCTTGGATTCAAGAAGGCGGCGATCAAATGGCGCTAGCGAAGCAAAAAGCTGATGTGGCTTTTGAGTTTTTCGAAAAGCTAGGCGCGCCTTACTACTGTTTTCACGACCGTGACGTCGCTCCAGAAGGCAGAACACTGGCTGAAAGCAACAAAAACTTTCATGAAATTGCCGATTACCTAGAGCAAAAAATGTCTGACACAGGCATGAAACTACTTTGGGGTACGGCTAACTTGTTCAGTAACCCACGTTTTTGTGCGGGCGCTGCGACTAACCCGAATGCTGATTTATTCGCATACGGTGCGGCACAAGTCTTTGAAGCCATGAACGTAACACAGCGTTTAGGTGGAGAAAACTACGTACTTTGGGGTGGCCGTGAAGGTTACGAAACCCCATTAAACACAAACCTAAAGCAAGAGCGTGATCAACTTGGCCGCTTTATGCAAATGGTTGTTGAACATAAGCATAAAATTGGTTTTAAAGGCGCGATCTTAATCGAACCCAAGCCACAAGAGCCTACTAAGCACCAATACGATTACGACTCAGCAACTGTATATGGTTTCTTGAAGGATTTTGGCTTAGAAGACGAAATCAAAGTAAACATCGAAGTGAACCACGCTACATTAGCGGGTCATTCCTTCCAGCATGAAGTGGCTACAGCTGCCAGCTTAGGTATTTTAGGTAGCATCGATGCTAACCGTGGTGATCCACAAAACGGTTGGGATACAGACCAGTTCCCTAACAGTGTTGAAGAAATGACATTGGCTACGTATGAGATCTTACGTGCAGGTGGCTTCACAACCGGTGGCTATAACTTTGATACTAAATTACGCCGTCAAAGCTGTGACCGTGAAGATTTATTTATTGGCCATATTGGCGGCATGGATACCATCGCTATTGCGTTGCGTAAAGCAGCTCAAATGATTGAGCAAAATACGCTAAAAACATTTGTTGATGAGCGCTACATTAGCTGGCAGAGCGGCATGGGTCAAAAAATCATGCAAGGTAAAGCCAGCCTAGAAGAGCTTTCTCAATATGTATTAGATGGCAAACTTGAGCCTACGCACGTAAGCGGTAAGCAAGAGCACTTAGAAAATTTAGTTAACCAAGTGTTATACACGAAGTAAAACACACAATGGCAACGTTAACGCGTTGCCATTTTTTTTATATTTTTATAATGGTTTTATAAAAGTTTTTTGCGTGGCAGATAATTTTTATAAGATTATTTATAATTTATCATGTTAGACAATAATCCTAAAAATGAATAATTACACATAGTTTATAAAACAACATACATACAAAAAATTTACGATACATAAAAGGTGACATATGCCAAAACTAAAAATGGGTATGGTAGGTGGGGGTGAAGGTGCATTTATTGGTGCCGTTCATCGTATGGCGTCTAACATTGATGGCCAAATCGAATTAGTGTGCGGCGCGTTTAGCTCTAGCGCTGAAAAATCACAGCGTTCTGGTGAGGCTTTGTTTTTAGATGCGTCACGCTGTTACGCTTCTTATCAAGAAATGATGGATAAAGAAGCCGCACTACCCGAAGACGAGCGTATGGATTTTGTCTCTATTGTAACACCCAACCACATGCATTTTCCTGTGGCGGTTGCGGCACTAGAGGCCGGCTTTCATGTCATGTCAGATAAGCCTGCCACGCTCACGTTAGATGAAGCCATTAAGCTACGTGCAAAAGTAGAAGAAACAGGTTTACTTTACGGTTTAACGCACACCTACACAGGTTACCCCTTAGTGCGTGAAGCGAAAGCCCGCGTTGCAAAAGACGATTTTGGCACTATTCGTAAAGTGGTTGTTGAATACCCACAGGGTTGGTTAGCGGATGCTGATGGCGACGATAACAAGCAGGCCGCTTGGCGTATCGATCCAGCCAAAGCGGGTGTCAGTTGCTGCATGGGTGATATTGGTGTGCACGCTGCAAACTTGGCCGAATATATTTGCGGTATCGAGATTACCGATATTTGCTCTGACTTAAATACATTTGTAGATGGCCGCACACTCGATGACGACGGCTCGGTTCTATTGCGCTTTAATAACGGCGCAAAGGGCGTATTAATGGCCAGCCAAATTTCTATGGGCGAAGAAAACGGCATTCGTATTCGAGCTTATGGCGATAAAGGCGGTTTCGAGTGGCGTCAAGAAGAGCCTAACACGTTAACACTTAAGTGGAACCATAAGCCTGCCGAGTTGGTCAGAACCGCAGCCTACGGTGAATTCTCGGCCTTAGCGCAAGCGGCTATGCGCACACCTGCTGGCCACCCAGAAGGGTACTTGGAAGCCTTTGCGAATTTATATAAAGATTTTTCTGAGCATGTGCGTGCCAGAAAAGAAGGCCGCGACGTAGCCGAAACTGCAAAAACTTTAACAGGCATCAAAGAAGCGGTACGCGGCATGGCGTTTATCGAGCATGTTGTGAAAGCCTCAGAAGAAGATACAAAATGGCATACCTTGCCGCAATACTAATGCCCCCTAAACCGCATAAATTTAACCGTGTGCGGTTTTAAAATAAAAAATTAGGAGAATGCAATGAGTAAAATAAAAGGCCCCGGTATTTTTCTTGCCCAGTTTGCTGGGACAGAAGCGCCATTTAATAACCTAGACAATATTGCAGCGTGGGCGGCAAGCCTAGGCTACAAAGGTATTCAAATCCCAACATGGGAAAGCAGTATTATTGATTTAGAAAAAGCCGCCACCAGTAAAGATTACTGCGACGAGCTAAAAGGCAAGTGCGCCGAGCATGGTTTAGAAATTACCGAGTTATCAACGCACTTACAAGGTCAGCTTGTTGCGGTTAACCCTGCTTACGACGATATGTTTGACGGCTTTGCTGCGCCAGAAGTACGCGGTAACCCTAAAGCCCGTACCGAGTGGGCGATTCAACAAATGAAATACGCGGCAAAAGCCAGCGGTAACTTAGGCTTAAAAGGGCATGCGAGTTTTTCAGGCGCATTACTTTGGCATACGGTTTACCCTTGGCCACAGCGCCCAGCGGGCTTAGTGGAAGACGGCTTTAAAGAGTTGGCTAAACGTTGGTTGCCGATTTTAAACGAGTTTGACGAAAACGATTGTAACGTATGCTATGAGCTGCACCCCGGCGAAGATCTACACGACGGCGTGACGTTTGAGCGCTTTTTGGAAGCGACTAATAACCATAGCCGCGCAAATATTTTGTATGATCCAAGCCACTTTGTATTACAGCAGCTCGATTACTTACAATTTATTGATTTTTACCACGACCGCATTAAAGCGTTCCATGTGAAAGATGCCGAGTTTAACCCAACGGGTAAATCGGGTGTATACGGTGGTTATCAAGGTTGGCAAGACCGTCCAGGGCGTTTTCGCTCGCTAGGTGACGGCCAAGTTGATTTCACGGGTATTTTCAGCAAAATGGCGCAATACGGCTACGAAGGCTGGGCAGTACTTGAATGGGAATGCTGCTTGAAGCACCCAGAAGATGGTGCAAAAGAAGGCGCACCGTTTATTACTGATCATATTATTCGTACAACAGAAAAAGCCTTTGATGATTTTGCTGCAACAGGTCATGACGCTGCATTAAACCGACGTATTATGGGGCTTGATTAATACTGAGGTGTAAAACTAGCGTGTAATAAACGTAAAAGTGCTATTTTCAATAAGCAATAGCCACACAGAGCGGGCAAAAAAGCCCGCCTTAAATGATGAAAACAATAACAACGAGACACCATTATGAGTAATGTTAACAACTCGAGAATATTTATCGCCTGTTGCGTAGCGCTAACCGTGACTGCCATGACCTTTGCCCTGCGAGCAGGCATCCTGAACGACTTGGCTTCGGGCTTTGGTTTAAGTTCAACCCAGCTGGGTTGGGTCAACTCAATGGCCTTCTTAGGCTTTCCAGTTGCAACCATGGTTGGTGGGTTAATTTACAACCTTATTGGCGCTAAAAAAATCATGTATTTGGCATTTGTTTGTCACCTCGTGGGCTTAATTATGACGATTACAGCGGGCGGTTTTTTCACCTTGTTGTTATCTAGCTTTTTTGTGGGCTTTGCTAACGGCTTGGTTGAAGCGGGTTGTAACCCTCTTATTGCCGATATGTATCATAAAAACAAAACTGCCATGCTTAACCGTTTTCATGTGTGGTTCCCAGGCGGTATTGTTGTGGGTGCGCTTGCAGGCCACTTTTTGGGTATGTACGGCATGAGCTGGCAGATACAAATCGCGATTATGATTCCTCCTACACTGGCTTACGGCTACCTGATTTTTGGTCAGACATTTCCAGAAATGCAGCACAGTGAAACATCCACTAAAACCAACCTTCTTGCCATGGTTAACCCGTTATACATTTTCATGTTGGTGTGTATGACATTGACGGCTGTTACCGAGCTAGGTACAGGGCAATGGATTCAGCAAATTTTGGGCGCATCTGGTGCACACCCACTTATGATTTTAGCGTTAACAGCCGGTATCATGGCCGTTGGACGTTACTATGCTGGTGGGCTTGTTCACCGCTTTAACCCTGTTGGTGTGTTGTTGTATTCAGCGATTGTATCGACCATTGGTTTATTTCTGTTTACGGTTACATCGGGTGCGGCTACCTATTTAGCCGCTGTTGTATTTGCATTAGGCGTGACGTATTTTTGGCCAACCATGATCGGTTTTGTGGGTGAGTATTTACCCAAAACGGGTGCTTTAGGTATGTCTATTATTGGTGGTATTGGTATGTTCTCTGTGAGCATGTGGAACCCCATTATTGGCGGCTGGATAGATACAGCGAAAACCAAAGCTATTGCAACAGGTGTTACCGGTGCCGAGGCAGATTTAGCCGCAGGCCAAGCCGCGCTAACCAACTTAGGTTTGTTCCCTGTTGTGTGTATTGTATTGTTTGCCATTTTATTTGTGATGCGCGGTAAGTTTCAGTCGCAGGCGCAAATTGAAGCGGCCGAAATAGCCAAGACTGATAGCTAATTTATGCCTTTGATCCATGACATGTTAAATTAGTCTTATTAAACCCTGCTTTTGCAGGGTTTTTGCGTTTATGCAGGGTTGATTGCGGCGCGTAAATGCTGCTAACATTTAGGCCATCAAAAATGCGTAGCAACGCTACAGTTGGCTGCGTTTAACAGGTACGTTTAACTCATTAAAAGAAGAAAAGTTATGGCGAGTAGCACCCTTTTTTATAAAGAACCCACCGTATTGTCAAAAGATGCGCACCCAGAAATTACATTTAAAGCGGCGGGTGATTTATCTTTTGCCAGCGAAATGAACTCTGTGCCCATTGCCGGTGCTGAATTCCCGCAAGCATTACAAGATCACCCTATCTTTTTTGTTAAATCCGACAAAGAAGCGGGTTTTACGCCTGTTTGCTTGTTATCGCTAACCAACGGTACGCATAGTTTAGGTGAGAAATGGGGCGATGCTTATGTGCCCGCATTTATTCGTCGTTATCCTTTTGGTGTGACCGAAGACGGTACAGTTGTCTTTGATAAGTCAGCGCCGCATTTTGACGGTGAAGGTGATAAGTTATTTGATGATAAAAAAGAGCCTACTGACGCGCTTAAAAATATTATTAACTTTTTGGGTTCTGTCGATGCAGGCTATCAAGAGACCGATGCGTTTTGTAAAGCGTTAGCGGACAAGGGCATGATTGTCCCGTTTGAGCAATCGCTAAAAATTGGCGATCGCAACATTAACCTGGGTGAATTGCATAAAATTGATGAAGCTAAGTTATACGACCTAGACGAAAAAGAATTACATGAGTGGTTTAACAAAAAGTGGATTGCATGGAGCTATTCACACCTAGCGTCTATCACAAATTTATCAAAAGTGGTTAAGCGTTTAGAGATAGATCAAGTGACCGCAATGGAAAAAGCAAAAGAGCAAAAATCAGAAGAAGCATCGTCGTAATACGCGATGCACTTAACGCATTTTAGCGGTAAGTTTGCATAAAAAAAGCCCCTTTAACTAATATGTTAAAGGGGCTTTTTTGTTTGCGTCGCGCATTAATTTTAACGCTATGGATAAAGCGAAAAGGTTAATAGTGTGTAGCTAGCAGTATGTAGCTAGTAATGCGGATCATACATATTGGCCTTCAGCGTCTCTTTAAAGTCTGCGGGTAGAGGCGTTTTTGTTAATCCCGAGGCTTCGGCATTTTTAGCAACCGCATAAGCAATATTTAATGACACTTCACGAATATCACTTAATGGCGGGTATAAACAGCCTT
>CAKZUG010000012.1 GCA_937920545.1 uncultured Saccharophagus sp. | reverse complement strand
TAACGGGGGATGCCACACCACGCATCTATTTCACAAAAAGAGCATAACCGCGCCAAAGCCCTAGTTAGCCCTAAAGCTGCCTTTAACTTACCCCAGCTCATATTAAAAACACAAGACTATTATTGAAAACCCCCATAAAT
Source organism: uncultured Saccharophagus sp. (assembly GCA_937920545.1). Classification (GTDB taxonomy): domain Bacteria; phylum Pseudomonadota; class Gammaproteobacteria; order Pseudomonadales; family Cellvibrionaceae; genus Saccharophagus. The sequence goes on along the minus strand of CAKZUG010000012.1, from coordinate 52,425 downwards.
TTATCCACTGATAATATCAATCCAAAACAACCTATACCGCACCAACAAGAACCTTTGGAGGCACGAGCCGACAAGAGCTTACAGGGATGTATTCACAGCATGTTCGTGATGGTGCGATATAGGTTCTGACGCAGGCCGAAACGGAGCACGTCTTAAAAAACCACCTGCACCAACATTCTTACACCCGTAAACAACAATATGCAGGCAAATACTTTTTTGAGTTTGTTGGCGTCGAGTTTGGATGCGATTAATACACCTATGGGGGCGCACAATACGGTGAGGGGAACAATACAGATAAAGGCGAGTAGGTTGACTAGGCCAATTGTGCCTGCGGGGGCATCTACGGGTGTGCTGCCTATGGCCAGCATAACCAGTGCGCCGGGCAGGGCGATGAGTAACCCTATGGCGGCGGCGGTGCCAACGGCTTTGTGTGCGGGGTAGTTATATAAGGTAAGTAAGGGCACCGATAATGTGCCGCCGCCTATGCCCACCATTGAGCTAAAAAAGCCAATGCTGCCCGCCATCATGCCTTGCCCAGTTATACTGGGTAACGTGTTAAATATCGCCGATTTTTGTGTTCTAAATAACATGTTACATGCCGATAAAGTCGCAATGGTGCCAAACAGCAAGGTAAATACACTGCCGTTAACGCGGGTCACTAACCAGCTGCCAATTAACACACCAATAAACACAAAAGCACACCAACGCTTTAATAAAACAAAATCGACATTGCCTTTTTTATGGTGCGAGCGAATAGAGCTAATAGAGGTGGGCACAATGGTGGCCAACGAGGTGGCGGTGGCAATCACCATGGCGGATTCTGGTGATACCCCAAAGCCTTGAAACAAAAAAAACAACACGGGCACAATCACAATGCCGCCGCCCACACCTAATAAACCCGCGAGTATGCCTGCAAACATGCCTGTGGTAATAAGGGCAAAAATGGTGGTGATATTTTGTGTAACAAGTTCAGCTATGTTGATGGGTATGCTCATGGGTGTTTTTTTCCGTTTTGTTTGTACTGATTTTTTTTCAGATTGCTTTTGGTTTGTATTGGTTTTTTTGATAGTGCGCTTTTTTGTGTAGTCAGTGTTGGGTACTGATGGGTACTGATGGGTACTGATGTGTAATGTGTGGGATGATAGCCGTATTTAAACGGCTATGCGTTAATGCTTATTTGTAAGCGCTTATTTTTAACGTTTGTGTGTCACGTGCTATTTATAAACAGCTATCTATATAAAGCTATTTATCAACCGTTATTTACAAACGGCTATTTATAGACAGTTATCTATAGACGGTTATTTATAAAAGGTTATCTGCAAACAGCTATGTTGAAACAGCTATGTTCAAACATTTATGTGCCAGTAGATATTTTACACCCATGCCGTTAATAAAATACGGTTGTTTTCACTGCTTAATTTAAGCTTATGCGCTGGCTGCTTCAATCTCTTTTCTAACAATGTCTGCGCCTGCATGCAATGCCTGTAATTTACCTTTGGCCACGTCGCGGGGTAGGGGTGCCATGCCGCAATTGGTGCAGGGGTAGAGGTTTTCTGCGTCTACGTAGCGCAGTGCTTCGCGTAATGTGTGGGCGACGTCTTCGGGTTGTTCTATTGTGTGGGTGGCCACATCAATCGCCCCGACCATGACTTTTTTGCCGCGCACCAGCTCTAATAGCTCAAGAGGCACACGTGAGTTATGGCACTCTAGTGATATTATATCAATATTTGATGCTTGTAATTTGGGTAATATTTTTTCGTATTGTCGCCACTGCGAGCCCAGTGTTTTTTTCCAATCGGTATTGGCTTTAATACCGTAGCCGTAACACACATGCACGGCTGTTTCACATGTTAAACCTTCTATGGCGCGCTCTAAACAGGCAATGCCCCATGCGTCTACCTCGTCAAAAAAAACATTAAAGGCGGGTTCGTCAAATTGAATAATATCAACGCCTGCGGCTTCTAGCTCTTTGGCTTCTTGGTTAAGTACTTTGGCGAATTCCCATGCGAGCTTTTCTCGGCTTTTGTAGTGGTCGTCATAGAGTGTGTCTATGATGGTCATGGGGCCGGGTAATGCCCACTTTATGGGTTGCTTGGTTTGCGAGCGTAAAAATTTTGCATCGTCGACAAATACCGATTTTGGCCGTGATATGGCGCTGACAACCGTGGGCACGCTGGCATCGTAGCGGTCGCGTATTTTAACGGTGTGCCTTTTTTCAAAATCGACACCGTTGAGGTGCTCGATAAACGTGGTCACAAAATGTTGACGTGTTTGTTCGCCGTCGCTCACAATACTAATGCCTGCGTGCTGCTGCTCTTGCAGTGCTAAACAGAGGGCATCTTTTTTGCCACTTATGAGCGCGTCGTCTTGGAGTTTCCAAGGTGACCACAGTGCTTCTGGCTCGGCTAGCCATGAGGGTTTGGGTAGGCTGCCTGCTGTTGATGTGGGGAGTAATGTTTTCATTTTTGATCCTTTTCTACTTTTATTCTGTTATAGATTTCTGTTACAGGTAAGTACTTAACAAGCAAACGTTTTTTGTTTTGTGTCTGCGGCTATAAGCTGCTTTTTTATAAAAACCCCAACACGGCATTTACGATGCTTGGTTTGCCTGCCATTGGCTGAGTGCGGTTTGGTATGGCTTAATAAAATGCTCTTCGGCAAATTTCCCTTGTTTAATGGCCAGCTCGCTGCGCTCTTGTCTGTCGTACACTATTTTAGTTAACGAGTGATCAGCATTGTTGAGGTTGGGTTTGTAACAATGCCCAGCAATGGCGTTGGCGTTGTATATCTCGGGGCGGTAAATTTTTTGGAATGTTTCCATGGTGCTTATGGTGCTAATAAGCTCTAGGTTGGTGTAATCATTCACTAGGTCGCCAAAGTGGTAAAACGCAAGCGGGGCGGCGCTTTGGTGTGGCATAAAGTAGCGTACTTTTAAGCCCATTTTTTTGAAATATTGCTCGGTAAGCGATGACTCGTTAGGCTGGTATTCTGCCCCTAAAATAGGGTGGTGATTATGAATACGGTGATAGGTTTTAGTATCGGATACGCTTAAACAAATAACCGGCCGCTTACTAAAGTGCTGTTTATAGGTGCTTGATGCAACAAAATGTTGAAATATGTTGCCGTGCAAATCGCCAAAGTTATCGGGCACACTAAAGGCTTTTTGGTTTTTATTATGCTCGGATAACAGCACGCTAAAATCGTAATCTCTGAGGTACGATGAAAAATTATTGCCAATAATGCCTTCTATGCGTTTTTGGGTAGTGCGGTCAATAATATGTGTTTTGAGCACTTCTATTGAAGGAAAGCTAGCTATTGAAGGAAAGCTAGCTATTGAAGAGAAGCTATCCGCTATTAAAGAGGCGTTTCCCGCGCTAGCGTTAATGCCCATTTCAACCGAGATAATTTCAAGCTCAAGGCTATAACGGTCACCTTCTGGGTTATCCCAATGCGCTAAGGCGTTAAAGCGGTTGTTTATCATGTGCAGTGCGTTTTTTAAATTTTGCTGACGGCTATCGCCTCGGGCTAAATTGGCAAAATTTGTGGTCGCGCGGGTATCTTGTGATGGTTGGTAGTTCTCATCTAGGTACTGGCTTGTAATGTTAAATGTAAATTGGCTCATGGTGTTGTGTCCCTTGTTTGGCTAAACCGCCAAATGTATTTGCTTATGAGTGCGCATGTTGTTTTAACGATTCAACAAAGTGGCAACTGTGTGCGAGGTGTGTTTTATACGCGGATGTAACAATGAATAAAATTGATTTATTTTCATTGATGTATGAGTTTTACTCATGGACTGGTGTTTTTAGCGGTCTTTTGGCTGGTCTTTTGCCATTTTACGGGGATGTTTTGTGGGCGTTTGTTGTTTTATATCCGTTAGATATAGGCATGCTGATGTTGAGTTGAAAGCGAGCCGCTCGTTTTTAAACATACGCTTAATGCACATTGGTGTCAGCGTGTGTTTTTGTTAACTGGCTTGAAATGTGTACAGTGAGCTGCTCGTTTTTTATGGTGCGGTATTGATTACGGGTTTTAACATGCCATTTTACTTAGTCTAAATTGTTGTTGTGCTTGTTGTGCCTGTTGTGCCTGTTGTGCCTGTTGTGCCTGTTGTGCCTGTTGCTTAAATTTTTCGATAAATGTGTGAATAACACTTAATGTATTTGCTAGTTGAGGTTTATGTCGGCTATGGATACAGGCTTCACTTTTTTGTATTTTATTGAGTGTTGCATCGACATTTTTAAAATCGCAGTTTGCAATATGTAGCTCTAAAATATGTTGAGCGGGCTTAATAACATGTTCTTCGTTTAATGTGTGGTTTGTACATAACTTTAGTCTTGTTAAGGCTATATCTAGTGCGGCTTGTAAAAAAATATCGGCGGCGTCTAAGCGGCAATCCATATAGGCGCGCATGCCACGTTTCATTAGGGTATACCATGCACTCATCGCGTCATCTTCTTGTTTACAAATACATGATAAATGATAGTCACAAAAATAATCTGTTCTCATTGTTTATCCTTTTTGGGTATAAAAATATGGGTTGTATGAAAGTTTTTGGGTTGTTTAATAACGTTAAAATAGGCTAGCAAGCTTTGTTTTTTATTGTTTTTATTTAATGTTTTACAGGTTAGGAAATGGGTGGTTGTTGGGATAATATCAGTGATGTTTGTTGCGCTTGGGTGGGTAATTAAAAAATGCATTGTGCTATTGCATGGGCTGTTACATGTTAATAATGCATAGAGGCTTTGTTTAAATTGTGCAATATCTACATCATTAAATAGCTCTATTAATATAATGGCGGGTTCTTGTGCGTGTTTATTTAAAGCATGGTGCCAGTGTATTAATGGCCGTTTTTTTGGGTAGGTATGTAGGTTGTCATCTTTTGGGAAAATGGCGTTTTTGTGGTCTGTTACTTCTGGTGTATCAATACTTACCCAAGCAAACTGCGGCCAGTCTAGCTGCTCAGATAACCGATGAAAGCGTGTGCTTAAACCGGCGTTAATTTCAAATCCTGTTGCTTTCGGGTGGCGGTTGAGTATGTTAACAAGTTGTTTATCTATCCATTCGCAGCGGGCTATTTGTTGAATATGTTTTTGGCTATTATTCAGTTTTAAATCATTGCGTGTGAGTGCCGCATACCGATGAGTTAAAGCATGCTTCTGTTTTTCCGTTTGGGATGGTGTGGTTTGCGCCAATTTATCAAGTACGCTTTTAGCGAACCTATCGGTAAACGTGTGTGTGTTAGTGGCAAACGCGGCATGTGCGCGTACCAGTACCGGGTAGGTTAAGTTGTACAGCGAATGATTGTAGCTGTGTTGTTTAAATAACATAGAACCTCCTTGCTAATAATAAGGTAAATGATAATCATTATTATTAGCAAGGGCAAGCTTATATTGTGCATTTTATGCTATTGGTTATGGTTTTTTTTCATAAAAAATAGTCTTAATAGTCAGATCCCGTTATCTGACATGCGTATCATGTTTGCACGAACTTAAAATGGGCTAAAGAGGATGTAAGTGAGGCGACATCACTTAAGTGCTTAGCTATTTTAGTGTGTGGGTTTATGGCGTACAAAAAATGCAATGCTAGCGAGTAATACCAGTGTAATAACAGCTGTTACCATGTTAATAAACCATAAGGCACCACTGTTATATAGGGTGTGCGTAAAGGCAATAAGCAAGGTGATGACTGTTATGAAAATAAGCATATGCCTAGCAGCGTGGTAACTATTTTGTGTGGTAAATATATAAGCAGTCATGACGGCAAGGCTAATAAAAAATACGGGTGTGGGGGCTAAGTGTAAAAAAGTTGCTGTAAACAAAACCACAAGAAGTGCCGCAGGCATGCCCCATTTTAACCCTGCCCATAGTTTGGCTGTGGCATCGTATTTTTTTCGTTTTAATATCCAAATATTTAAGCCACTAGTGGTAACCAATGTGGTCATTATTCCTAATAATAAAAATGCAAATTTAACCGATATATCGCCAAACTGGCCAAAGTGTAAGCGGTATATTGAATACAGTAGTTGGCGGCTAACGGGGCCATCGCTTAGGCCTTGATGGTTAATAGTGTCGCCGTTGCTTGTAAAGCGGTATAACTCTGAATAGGTTAACCGGTTTGGTAGCGTTGCAGCAATCTCAACAAATTGCGTGTCTGTGTTAATGTTATGAATAACCCAATAAATTGGTGTTGCCCCGGGCGCGGTTTGTTTGAATGTGTTGGATATTGTCGTGTAATCAATACTGGGCGGGGCGTTTTGTATAAGAGGGTCTGCGCCATACATATAGTCGACAAGGTCTTGCCTATCGCCTTCGTAAACGCTAATGCTTAACAGGGTAAATATAACGCCAATTAGACCAAATAAGGCACCGGTAAACGCAATCATAATATGAAAAGGTAAACCCCAAACGCTTAACCTGTTGTGTAAATCGGATTGCTCTAATCGTTGAGATCTCATAAACCGAAAGGTGAATGCATCTTTTAGTATGCGGGGGTAAGAAAACAACCCCGATAAAATCAGCGCCAGCATTATTACGCCAAATAAGCTCACTATAATAATGCCCAGTGTATGTGGCAACAGCAAATAATAGTGAATATCTTTTACAAAACCTATCCACGGTGTGCGTGTTTCTGGCCCCAGTGTGCCGTCTTGGTTTAGCTGCCATTCTTTATCGTCGCCATGTATATGCATGCGTGGTAAAGAATCGCTTGGCAAAATAACATAGAGGCTTTGTGGGGCCGTGCCCGAGTGGGTTAAAAACGCTGAAACCGATGTTGCAATAGCTTGAGGTGTGGCGTGAGTAAACTCTTGAACATTGGGTTGCTCCCAGCGTTCAACGTAATCGCTAAAAACGATCACTGTGCCTGTTAGGCAAATAACGTAAAGTAGGGCACCAGCAAAAACACCTAATAGGCTATGTGCATTGAGTGATTTTTTAACAAAAAAAGAAGATAAACGCATAGTATTAAATAAATAAATAAGCGGCACTTAACACGCTAGCACTTATAAGTAAGCTATTACTGGTAAGGCGATTTGATGTGAAGCACTGATAAAAGACAACGAGCATAATAATAAGCGGGTACATAAATGTCACCACTGCAACACGCGTATTAAGGTTATAAGGTAAAGCAGTGTAGGTAACGGTTAATAGCAGCCCAACACTAATAACGGCTAAAGGCACAACTGAAAAAAACCGCCAAAAAAGAGCGCAACTTAATTTTGTACCTTTTAATAGTGTATTAAATGATGGCGGCAGCATGTATTTAAACGATTTAAACGATGATAGTGACAGGTGCGCAGTTACAGGGGGCGGCTCTACTGTTTTTTTACGTGCGGCATTAAGGGTGTTATTTAACATGATCTTGGCTGCGTTAGCGCCTAATGCCAATAAGCTAAAAAGTAAGAAATAGTAAGTTAATCCAAACTCCCAATTATAGGCTTTGACAAATAATGAAGCCCCTATTGCTTGCAGTAACCATGCAAAGACGACATAAATATTTTTAAAGGCTGCTTTTTTTTGCCATACAGTTAGAATAATAAAAAACGATAGCAGGCATGTTATTAACCCAATACTTGCAAGGGTAATAGTTGTAACATTCAACACGCTAAACGTGGGCATAAAGCACTTCTCATATATTCAAAATAATGGCATGTAACATAATGAATAGCCTTGGCTTTATCTAAACATTAGAATACCGCCAAAGCTACTCATTGCACCGTTAATACTTAGAACTTATATTTAACACGCATAATAATGTTGCGGTCTTCGCCTACAAAGCAATCGCCACGGGTTAAGCAGGTAGAAAAATGCGATTTATCTGTGATGTTACGCGCATTTAAAGCGATATCCCATTCGTTGGTTTCATAGCCTACCATTGCGTCTACAAGGGTATAGCTGGGTGTATTGAAATCATCTTCGCCTACATAGCGTACGCCTAAACCAGATTTAAACCCCTGCCATTTTGTTGTGGGTTTATAGCTTATCCAGCTTGATACGAGTTCACTTGGGACACTTTCGGGTAAGTCGTCATCATTTTTTGCGCTGAGTTTACTGGCGTTAAACTCGACGTTAACATCACCAAATTGTGCATTGGCTTCTAGCTCAACACCTGATACCTCAAAGTTCAGGTTTTGTGGATCAAAGCTGCCAGGTACGGTATTGGGGTCGCGCACATTGGATTGCTCAATATCAAAATACGCCACGCTAATAACCGCAGGAAAAGAGTCGGGCTGATACTTTAAACCTAATTCTTTTTGCTCGCCTTCTTGTGGTTTAAAGGTATCGCCTTGGGTGCCGTTTAAGCCAATAATAGGGTCAAATGAATTGGCAATATTAAAGTATGGGTTCACGTTGGCGGCTGTTTTGTACAAAATACCTGCGCTTGCTGATACCGCATCGTCGTCTTGCTCTGCACCGTTTATACCTGTTGTCACTTCGTCGTAACGCACACCTAAAGATAATTTAATATTGTTAATTGTCATGACATCGCTAATGTAAATAGCGTTGTCAACAAAGGTACTTTCAGGTGAGTCAACAAAGGCCGCGTCAAAAGCGGCTTGCGGCGGGTTGGGCGTAGGTGTGGGGTTAAAAGGGTTGATCCACGTTGTGGGGTCACTCATGCTGGGGTCGGTAAAGTTTAAGCCAAAACCAAATAAAAAGGCAGAATCGCTGTCTGTGGTGACATCTTGATGCGTGGCGCCAATCAGTACTTGGTGCTCGATAACCCCGGTAGTGAAATCACCGCGCAGGCGTACATCGGCTGCGGTTTGTTCAGAAGAGCTGATATCTTTAAAAAAGCTACGCGGCACAAGATTGCCCGATGCGCGTGGGTCAGCTGGCCATGCGTTGTAATCGAAGCGCGCAAGGCCCGCACCGCCAACAAATGCCGGCCATGCTTGGTTATATTCTACATCGCCACGGGTTGAGCGTGCGGTAAATTCCACATCCCATTGGTCAGATAAAACATGCTCGGCGGTAAATGTGAGGCTTTTGGTGGTGGCAATATATTGATTAAAATCGGGGTTGCCTAAATGAACATTGTTATCAATGGTTAAGCCGTTATCGGCGGATAACAAGGTGCCTAATACCGGTAAGAACTGTGCGGTAGGGTCGGTATCCGATTTTGTGTAATTGGCTAATACTGTTAGCGTGGTTTTGTCACTGGGTGACCATGAAAGTGACGGTGCAAAAACGCTACTGTCAGAGTCGGTATCGTCTATTTGTGTTTCGCTATCGCGATGAACAGCCACTACGCGATACGCAAAATTACTGTCGCCAATTTGCCCTGTAGAGTCAAAAGCCAATTGTTTATGGTTAAACGAACCTAGCTGGGCAACAATTTCATGTTGTGCTTCTGTTTGAGGGCGTTTACTAATAATGTTAACCAAGCCGCCGGGCGAGCCTTTCCCATATAAAACAGAGGCAGGGCCTTTGAGTATTTCGACTTGCTCAAGGGTGTAAATATTGGGGCGGGCATTATTGTAGTTACCAAACAACGATTGCAGGCTGTCTTGAAATTGCGGTACATCAAAGCCGCGCACCCGCACCCAGTCACCACGCGTATCTAAACCAAAGGTTTGACCATACACACCCGCACTGTAGCCATAAGCCTGATCCAAACTGGCAAAGCCTTTGTCTTTTATGTCTTGCGCGGTCTCTATAGAAATAGAGCGCGCTGTTTCTACAATAGGCGCATCCGCTTTAATGGCCGAAAAGCGGCTAAGCTCGCCAAATATTATGGTTTCTTCAATGTTTGTTTCTTCAGTAGCTGCCTTTTCACTACTAACATCAACCGATGTTTGTGCTAAAACAAGGCTACTGCAAAAAACGGGCAGAATAATCAGCGCGGTATTACGAAGGTATTTCATTGTTTCTCCAAATGAACGACAAGCCATGCTGTTAAATACTAGGCTTATATTGAATAATTTAGCGAACTATAATGCAAATGATAACAATTCGCAATAGCGTTTGTTATTGTTGCGATTTATTCCTTATCTTATTTTTTGGATGGTTCATGGTTTAAGCAACGTTTATTAAGGTTTGTAAAAAACGTACTGCTTGACTTATAAGTAGTAATGATTATCATTTGCTTCTTATGTGTTGCACATTAATACTTAAATAGAGATACTCATATGCAAAAAAACAGACGAAATAAAATGATGAGAAATACGCTTCTTACTTTAACCCTTGCTGGTGCGGGTGTTTTTTTTACCGGCGCGTTGACACAAGCCTCAGACGATGTGAATCACTTTACGGGCAAAGCTTCTGGCTCGTTAGAGCAGGCTTTTGTTAACCTTAAAGAGCACAATCGAGTAATAGTAGACATTGCAGCCAAAGAGAGCCTAACTGCACTAGATGCCCATACTGTGCATGAGACAACTTACACGCTTGAAAAAGCACTAGAAAAATTGAAATCCGAACTCGAAGCGACTCAAGTTTCACTTGAATTATTGCATAAAGCTTCTGAAAAAAATGCCACAGGCGATATCAAAGCATTAGCTGAAACTTACCTTAAAGACGTTAAACGCTTTACAGATAAACCCTAGTTTTATAAAAAAGCATAACAAGGTAAATTCTTGTTATGCTTTTCTCTTTTTAGATTAAGCTTCTTCTGCTTCTTCTGCTTCTTCTGCTTCTTATTTTATTGCCTTTTTCAAATACAGTTTTTTATGAGTGCCTCATTGCTTGTTATGTATTGATACAATTTAAGCGCGCCCGTGCATAGGCCAAAAAAACGAATGCCTGTAAGCTTAATATGCTTAAACTGATTGAGGCGGTGGGTAATGTTAATGTACCAAGTAATGCGTTTTTTTGGTAGACCACCAGCCAATATCCTGGGCTGATATAAAGCAAATACTTTACATAAAATGGTAAGCTTTCAATAGGAATAAACGCACCGCTGGTAGAGGCAAATAACAGTGCGCCAATATGGATAACAGCATTCATTTTTTGTAACGACGAAAACATATCAGCCACTACTAAGCCAAAAGCGGTAATGGTTATAGCAAAAAAACTTGCGCCCACTATATATGCACCTGCTTGTAGTTCACCCAGCCCTCCGTATACTGCCGCGCCAATAATGACCAATAATACTTGCTGAATAATCACCAAACCCATAGGGGGAAGCAGCTTACCGCCAATAATACCTACCGTAGAATGTGCTGATGTGAGAAGCCGCGACCAGCAGGCCCAATCGCGCTCACGCACAATAGAAAAACTAACAAATGCGGCCCCTAAACTGCCAAACATGACCGTCATTGCGGGTACAGATAACGCGCTATCAGTGACAGACGCTTGGCCATATTCCCGTGCAATTGCGCCCAGTGCGGGCGTGAGTAGTATTAGAGCAAGCGAAGGCATGATAAATAAAATAACAAAGGGTGATGCATCGTGTCGCATAATACGCAACTCATTGATGAATACATGTAGGGCTGTCATGATCATAGTAGTGATGGCTCTTTCTTTGGATGCATTACTGGCTTTGTTTTTACCAACACTGTTTCTGGCTGTGCTGTCGAGTGGGAATCAGTTAAGGTAAAAAAAAGATTTTCTAAGCTGCTTTCGTGACGTTTTATTTGTTGTATGTGCGGCAGAAAATCGCCCATTGCATGTACTATATGTTCAATAGTATGCGCGTTATTATGATTTTTGACATGTAAGCGTTGTGCTGCAACCACCGTGCTGTGTGCCAATATATGCGCCACTTTTTCAGCTATAGGTAGGGTAAAATCAACATAAAATGCGTTTTCATTATGTTTTTCTTGTAGCTCCCTTTGGCTTGCCTGATGTAGCACGCGGCCTTTATCCATAATAATAATATGTGCGTTAAGGTTTTCGATTTCATTTAAATAATGTGTTGTATAAATAACCGCTGTGCCTTGTTTGGCAATATCTTTAACGACATTTAAAATAGCCTCGCGTGCATAAATATCGGCACCCAATGTGGGTTCATCCAGTAATAATAATTTAGGGCGGTGCACCACGGCAATGGCTAAATGTACCCGTCGCTTTTGGCCACCCGAAAGCGTTTGGCATGGCCTGTGTGTAAGCTCGGTTAACTCAAATTGTTTAAGCAGTTGCTCGACACGTATTTTTGCTTGTTGATGCGTTAATCCATGTAGTTTGGCAAAAAAATACACATTTTGATGCACACTTAACATGGGGTATAAGCCTGTATTTTGTGCAGCAAAGCCAATATGTTTTTTGAGTTCTAGCGTATTTTTTTTATCTAACCTGTTTAGGCCATTAATTTCTATACTGCCTGAGCAGGGCTGAGATAAACCTGCAATAAGCGACATTAAGGTGCTTTTACCCGCTCCGTTTTTAGCCAATATGGCACTAATTTGGTTTTCTTGAATATGCAATGTGAGTGCATTAAGCGCACTAATTTCACCAAAACGTTTTGTGACTTGTTGAATATTTAACATGTTTTATGACTTTTTATGAATTTTACAACTTTTATGTTTTTGTATTAACACGTGCTTGCAGGTACTGATTGTTGTTTTACATCTGCGTGGCTACCTTGTGTTTGCTTTGTTGTTGCATTATTTGTTGTTGCATTGTTTGTTTCTGCTTTAGGTTTTTGTTGGGGTGGATTTAGCCCATGCGCCAAGACAAAATCTTCTTTATTTAAACTATGGAGTGCGCCAATTTTATCGGGTAGGGTAATATTTTCTATCCACTTAAATCCAATAAACTTCATGACTCCCTGCACTTGTTTATTGTCGACGTCTGGCTCGCCCATTACACGCTTAACATGTGTAAAAGCGTTAAAAACTAAGCGCATCATCATTGTGCTTAAGCGGATAATATGACGTTTTTGGTATTTTTCTTCACCAATAAGCACATGCAAACCGATATCTCCTGGCTGCACTGAATAGTGCTTACCAATCACATCGGTCGCGGGTTCGTAAAGCTCAAAATAGGCCATAGGCTCATCATCCATAAAGGCAATAAAAATATTAAAGCCTGCTTTTTTTTGGCATTGTTCGATATATTCTTTAATTTTATCTTTGGGCCAAGCCATATTCCAAAACTCACTCACATGAGGCATGTTCATCCAGTGGTGTAACGTATCGAGGTCACGCTCAATAGTAACGGGCTTTGCGCGCATGGTTTGTTTTAAAATTGGCACGTATTCGCTATATAGCGTTGGCATATTACACAGTCTCGTAGGGTGATGGTTGAAGGTTTTTTTCTTGCTCTTGCTCTTGTTGTTGATATTTTTGAGCAGCAATAAAAAGTGGATTTTGTAGCATGCTAGCCACAGCCGCTGTAGGCCTTTCGGTTTTATCTTTGTAGCCATCATCTAGTAAGCGAACGCGGTTTAAGCATAACTTTGGAAAAACAGGCCGCATTAAGTCGAAGGCATCAAACCTTTCTTCCAACTCAGGAAAACCTTGTTGATATTGTCGGATAGTTAAATACACCGATTCCCAAAAAAGATCTGAGCTGTAATTAAAATCATCTTCTAGTATTTCTGTGAGGTATCTAAATACGCATACAAACAAGCCAGATTGTATCCATTGAATAAGAATGGGCCCTTCGATGTACTCTAAAATATCTTCTAATTCGTCGGGTAGTGAGTCGTGCTCTTCTAATGGGTCAACGCATAAATTGGCGTCGTCGACAAAATCCTTTACCGCTAAACGTGTGGGAATATTATCTTTCAAAATGATCATGGCGTTTTGACCATGCGGCGAAAAAACAAAACCGTATTTGTATAACATGTGCAGCAGTGGCTCTAGCATGGCTTTGAGAAACTGATTGATCCATTGCTGTGTTGTGAGGCCCGATGCATCTATGATGGCTTTTAAGAATGATTCATTATTGACATCTCGATGCATGAGTGACGAGAGTGGAATACAGCGCTCTGCGGCTTCTATTTTGGTATGAATACTTTCTCGCCAAATCACAGCTAATTTTTCATTAAACTGGTATGGGATATTCGACATTGTTGAATAGATCGGGTGGTCAAAATTAATACTGGCGATTTCGCCCAATAGTATAAGTTTTGTTTTATTGCGTAAAAAGTCGTCTTTCTCGACGAGGTTTAATAGCCAGTCACTCAAAAACGGCGCTACTTTGACTCTTTCAGAGGGTAAGCCTCTGTAAACAGAGGTATTTAAAATGCTGATCGGCATCTTCACATAACGTTTTTTTGGCGATGTTTTATTGCTTAATGTACGAATAGACTGTTGTGGCTGGTAAGTATCATGGCTTTCACCCAGTAATATAATGTTCATGTTCACTATATCGGGTGTGAATAAGCTGACAATTTCATTGTTCCATTGCCACGGGTGAACGGGCATATAAAAATAGTGGCTAGGGGTTTGGCCTTTGGATGCTATTAGTGCATCAAAGCGCGCTCTGTCGCTTGCTGATAATTCTTCATTGATAAGTTGTGTGTAATTTAACGCAGCAATTGCATTAAATTGAGCGTGCTTTTTATCAACGGCTAACCATAACAGGTTAACTGTATTGCCCATCTCTGGCGCGTGGTGAATATAATCTTGATAACTAAAGCCTAATCGGCCTTTATTCGCGATGATCCAAGGGTGCGCAACGAGTTGGCTCTCGATTGTTATTTCATCTTGTTGAAGTAACTCGGCATTGGAGAGGCGCTTGCTTCCAAGCTGATGCATGTCACCCAGTAGGGTGTTCGAAAACTCACGTATCGCATGTGCTTGGGTATCGGGCTGTACATTAAGGTGCTTGTTGATACAACCTATAAGGTGGTAGGCATCAATACTGGGTGTTTCTTTGTCATCAATAAAACACGTTAACGATGCACTAACAACGCGGTAAAAGTTAAAATAGTGTCTGTTTTTAACCTCAAAGCTATAGCGTATATTGGGTTCAAAATTGAGCGTATAGTGATTATCTACTATCTCTGGGTTGAGTAGCTCTTCATACATTAATTCAGTAATAATTTTAGCGCTTATTTCTCTGTTGGCGGTATGCCAGTTTACTAGAGAGTAATAGCGAGAAGGGTCTAATAAAGGATCTAATGAGGAGTCTAGTACGGTATTCATGATCGTTATGGCCTTGTGCTGCAATGCGATTGCGTAGAAGTGTCTTGATGTTTTTTCCATTTAGAGGCGATGCCAAATGTTTGAAAAACATTTTTGCTGTGTATGCTGTAATGCTCTTTTTGAGTGAGCGTATTGATAATATGCGCGCTTCTATAAGCCCCTAAACCTAAATCGGGAGCACCAATACCGTGGGTATGTATTTCTCCATTTTGAATAAATACATTATTACCGTTTACTGAGTGTGATGATGAGCCTTCACAAGCCTGTGTTTGAATACGGTAATCACGTGTGATGTTTAGGCGGTTATGGTTATCTCGTGTAAACGTATGTGAAATATCTCGTAAGCAATCGGGTGTGGTGTAGGTATGCCCTGTCGCCAAGATTAAATAATCTGTGTTTACAGCAAAATTGGTATGAAGTTGTTTATGGGTAAAGTGCAGTGATAGATCGTGTTTGTTGTCTGTCACGTGCTGTAACTGGCTACAGGCTTGCATCGTTAAACCTGATTCGCTGTTCGTGATATTTTTTTGGTAAAGGTGATCATAAATATCAGCAATGGTATCGGCAGATATCCCTTTGTACCAAAGGTCTTGATTGGATTTAACTTGATCTCGTGTTGCTTCATCTAAAGAAAAAAAGTGATCGGTGTACTCAGGTGAAAAATGCTCTAGCCCTAATTTTGAGTATTCCATGGGCAAAAAACCGTCGCCACGTGTTAACCAATTAATATGGTAATGATGATCTTGTTGGTTTTGTAATAGGTCTAAAACGATTTCGCCCGCACTCTGACCAGACCCAACAACCGTGATGGTTTTTTCTTTTAGCATATCCGGTTTATGGTGTAAGTAACCTGCCGAATGACACACATTAGACATATGCATGCAGTGAGATATGGCCGCAGGGTAAGAGGGTGTAGTACCCGTACCCAACACAATGTTATGGCTATAATAAACGGTCTGTGTGTGTGCTTTAGTGCATTCAACCGAGACTTTATATATCAGCTGCCCCTGTTGAGTGATCTGCTCTACACCCATCACTTTACTTGAAAACTGCACGCTACTAAGTTGATTGGCCACCCATTGGCAATACTGGTTGTAATCAATACGCGGTATTTTAAATTCTTCGTAAAAATAAAAATGATATAACTTGTTATGTTTATGCAAGTAATTGAGGTATGTATAGGGGTTAGTTGGATCGGCCATTGTGACTAGGTCTGCCATAAACGGCACCTGCAGGGTGCAGTTTTCTATAAGTAGGCCGCTATGCCATTCAAACGTTTCTTTTTGTTCAAAAAAAACACTTTTTAGCCCTGTCTCGGGCGTTGCTAATGCGGCTAAACTCAGGTTGAATGGCCCCACACCAACACCAATAATATCTAAAATATGTTCTTTGTTATGCATTGGCAACCCTATTTTTTTGTGGTGTCACGTTATGTATCGCGACCTGTGAACCATCTATTTTGTTAAAGTCATCGCGATCGACAAACATTAAATGTGCTTTCTTTTCAATGAGTATGATATTTTTGCAAAATTGGTGACCCAATTTTTCAATAAATTTAATCATGCGCGTATTGTGTTGATCAGGCTCGCAATAAATGCGAGTAGGTTGTATTTTTTCAAAAATAAAAGACAGCAGGGCATGAGCAGCTAAAAAAGGGTAGCCCGAGCCAATATAATGCTTGGGCCCAATTAAAAAGTGCCAACCATAAGCGGTTTTGTCATCGCAAAATGCACTTATCCTATCTTTTGAGACGGGGTAAATTTCGGCATAGCCAATGGGCTCATCATTCATATACACCCAATAGACTTGGTGATATGACGCGATTTTATTGGCAAGATAGCCCGCGATTTTTTCTTTACTCCACGCTTGATGCCAAAATTCGGCCACATGGGGTTTGTTCATCCACTGGTATAGCCGATATGCGTTGGGCTCTTTTTTCACACAGTTAAGCGCTACGGTGTGTGTTGTATGGTCAGTTAAGCTTTGGTTGCTCACGGTGTATTTTTTTAAAAATACATGTGGGCTTGCCACGTTTGATTGTGAATGCGATACCATGTTAAACATCAGCCGGTTCGGTGAACATGTTAGAAGTGGTTGTTGTCTTGTGCGCGCCATGTTGATCGCTTGCTTGTTTAAGGCAGTTATTTACATGTATATAAACCGATTGTTCCGCTATATCACCGACAAGCTCATCCATATCGTACAATTGCGTGAGCAAATTACCTTTGCAAGGTAAATGCTCCGCTTGCTGTAAAACACTTAGCAGCGTAAAGGGGTATTGAGTGGGCTCTTTGCCAATGGCATTGAGTGTTTGCATGGTGTGCTCAAGCAAGTTTTTTTCTTGGATTAACCCTTGTGTGCCAAATGCATTAATTACCGAAAATAATTGGTTGATAAAGGGGTAGTAAATCAAGCGCTCTTTGGCGAGTTCTTCTGGGAAAATAGACTGGGTTTTTTCACCTTTATGCGGAAATATTTTGCACCAGTCTTCATGAGAGGCTTCACGATGAAAAAAGCCTTGGCCGTCTCGACAAAAACCTTTTGTAGGGTAGCCATTTTCAAGCTCTATGAGCATATTTTGCCCATGCGGTTCAAAACATAAACCCCAATCGACAAAGAGCCTCATTAGAGAGGTAATGGTGACATCTAAGTACCGTTGAAACCACTTTAGTGATGTGTCGTGAAGGGAGGTACCTTCGTTTTGAGCGAGCTGATAAATGATGTTATACAAGCGGCTTTTTTTATCAAACGGGTGATCCTGAATCAATGATGTAATTGATGTAATGTCTTTATCGTGACCTTTTAGATGTGTCGCATCACGCAAGATGCATGAAAAACCATCGAGTACTTTGTTACCTACTTTGACAGAAATATAAGCGGGTTCGTCGATAATATAAAAGTCTGGTGCGCTCTTTTTTATTTCTTGAGCAATAGGGTGTCTCAGCATGCGTGCTGTTTCAACGACGCGGTCTAACTCCCAGTGTTTGTTAACACGTTCGGAGTTAGTAATGCGTAGATTCAAGGATAATTTATACATAAAATTATCGTCTTCACTAAAGACGGTGCGTATAGATGTTGTGGCTTTAAAGTACGGCCCGTATGCACCTAAGTGTGTGATTGCGCCTTGTTCTTCAAGCGCTTTTACATGGCTTTTTGATCGAAGAAAAGTCGCCTGCCATGGGTGAACGGGTATCAATGCCATGTCATCGTTTGCGATATAAGCGTGCAATATAGACTTGGGCTGATGCGCCAAGTATTTGCTCAGTGATTGCTTAATAATGGCATGTGTGGGCGTACCTGTGGCGCTGTCTTCATGTAGGTATTTTTTTTGTACCGCAAAATAGACCAGCTGAAATTGCTCGGCGGTTTCAGGTGAATACTGGAGCATCTCGCTGTGGGAAAACCCCGATCGTGATTTGCCTGTTGGGTGCAGTTGATGACCAATTAATAAAGCTTGCTCGCTTTGTATAAAACTCTGTTTTTGATGAGAGTGCAAATCGTCTATTGCATTTTTTCGGTGGTCTAAAAATGTTTGAATGTTTTTTGCGCTGTCTAAACTGCGGTAAAGTAATGTATCTAACTGGGGGTGTTTTTTATCATGCGTAGAAAGGTACTCTTGCATGGTGTACACAATAAATTGGCCCAGCGTAATGGTATACCAGTGTTGATTTGACCCATTACTGCAATAAATAGGAAAACTAAATTGATGCCTCTGAGTGGCTGACCAATAGGTGACACCGATGGCGATGTGTATATTTTGTTTTACCAATGTTATGTGTATTAATGAGTGTGATAACGCTACGGATGGCATGCGGGTATTCGTGAAAAGACGCTGCCACTTATGGGCAGGGTAATATTGCCATGTTGTGGGTTCTTCACGTAGGTAGCAATTAATCACGGCTTTGTCGCTAACATGGTGTTGTATGTTCATATTTTTTTCTCTAGCCATTTTTTTCTAGTCATTTTTTCCATCAAGATGGCTTGTACGTGGTCATCTATGTGGTGCAGAATCTCGTCGATATTGTTTTTGGTTGCGCAGGGGTTCAGCAGCGTTAATTTGAAATAAATTTTTTCTTGTTTTTTTGTTTGAGCAATAATCACATCACCGTTATACAATAATTTACGGCGAAGCGAGCTATGAAAATCGTTATCTTGACCCGTCACGCTAAAGAGCACGGTTGTCATTTGAGCGTCGTTATACCGTGTAAAACGAGGATGCGAATCTACTGCTGTTTCACAGTATTTTGTGAGATCAAATAATGCATCAATCATCTGAGAAAACGATGAAGTGCCTAGTCGCTCTATTGATAACCAGATTTTAAGCGCGTCAAAACGGCGTGTTGTCGATAATGATTTTTCAACTAAATTGGGTTCTTCATCTTCGTCTCTGTTGAGGTAATCGGCATGAAACCTCAGTGTCCGCAGCAGTGTTTTATTGTTAACAAAAAGAGCGCTACAGCTAATGGGTTGAAAAAACATTTTGTGAAAATCAATCGTCACAGATTGCGCTTTTTCGATACCCTGTAGCCGCTGCTTTTGAGACGATAAAATCAGCGCGCCACCATAAGCGGCATCAACATGCATCCAACATGCATAAGCTTTGGCGATATCGGCAATGGCATCAACAGGGTCGACAGCGCCTAAATCAGTTGTACCCGCAGTGGCGACAATGGCCATAGGGATATGACCTTGTTGTTTGCCTAGCAGTAACGCTTCTTTTAGTGCGTGAACACACATCTCGCCTTTTTGGTTGGTTTTAATGACATGAACGGCCTGCTCACCTAAGCCGAGTACCACGCAGCTGCGCTTTATCGTAAAGTGGGCTTCTTCTGAACAATAGACACGATAGGCTTGCCAATTTTTATCGAGGCCATGCAGCTTTACACTCAGATGGGTTTGTTGCTGCATACAGTGATCGCGCGCAAGCATGAGCGCTGTCATATTTGATTGGGTTCCGCCGCTTGTAAATACGCCATCAGCTTCGCCTTTTTCAAAGCCTATTTTTTCGCTAAACCAGTGGATGAATGCGGTTTCTATATGCGTGGCGATCGGCGATTGATCCCATGAATCCATCGATTGATTGAGTGTTGCAATAATGAGTTCAGCAATCACCGATACCGTTGTTACCGGGCAGTGCAAGTGGGCTGCACAATAGGGGTTGTTGGGCAAAACAGAATGCATGACGAGGGGTTCAATATATTTTTTGAGTAATGCATGTGTGCTTTTGGCTTGCGCATCAAAACTTAACAGGTCATCTACTTTTTCTTTGAGTAGTGCTGGTGTGGCTTGTGTGCTTGTATCAAAATTTTGGTTAAGGGTATCGGATAAGTGCGCAACAGCCGTGTTGATTTCTTGCGCAAATGCAGAGGTATCAATATTGCCGGGCGTGATAAAAAAATCATGAAACACGGTATGCACAGCATCCGATTGCGCGGTAGAAAGGCTCATCACATCTTTTGTCGATGTACTCGCCTTAGACATGGTTATGCTCCAGTGAGTACACATAATGTATTGCTTGGCTTAATGTGTTAACAATATGTTCTGCTTGTTTTTGGGTAATAATCAGCGGTGGAAGCAAGCGTAAAACGGCGCCGTGGCGTCCGCCTATTTCACAAATAATGCCCCGTTTTAATGCTTCTTGTTGAACCGCTTTGCAAAATTCTGGGTGGCTTTGTGGGTGGCCGAGTGTGTCTTTTTTATGGCTCACAAATTCAATGCCCAGCATAAAACCCTTGCCGCGCACCTCACCTATTTCGGGTATGTTTTGTTGAATTTTTTGTAGTTCTTTTTTAATAAACGCACCTAATACGTTTACTTTTTCGAGTAAATTATCGCGTTTAATAATGTTTAACGACGCTGTACCTGCCACCATGGCTAATTGATTGCCGCGAAAGGTGCCTGTATGTTGTCCAGGTGTCCATGCATCGAGCGCTTTGTCAAACGCGATTATGGCAAGGGGTAAACCGCCGCCTAACGCCTTGGACATAATTAAAATGTCGGGCTGAATATCGGCGTGTTCAAAGGCAAACATCTTGCCTGTTCGGCCAAACCCGCTTTGCACCTCATCAAAAATTAATAAAATATTAAATTCATCACACAGCGCTCGTAAGCCTTTTAACCAAGCGATAGGTGCAGGGATAACACCGCCTTCACCTTGTATGGGTTCCACAATAATGGCGGCGGGTAAGGTGATACCTGATTCGGGATCAGACAGTTGCGAGCGAATAAAATGCAGGCTTTGCTCGGTAATCGTGTTGCTGTGTAAAAAGGGGCTGCGAAAAGCGTAGGGATAAGGCAAAAAATGCACACCGGGCATTAAATTTGTTACATGAGCTTTTGCCGATAAATTTCCTGTGAGTGCAAGTGCGCCGTGCGTCATGCCGTGGTAACCACCGTAAAAACTGCATATGTTTTCTCTGCCTGTCACAATTTTGGCTAGTTTAATGGCTGCTTCGACGGCATCGGCACCTGTTGGCCCGCAAAATTGTAATGCACAGTTTTGTGCAAACGCTGCGGGTAGCGCATCTAATAACGCATCAATAAACAGGCATTTAGCGGGCGATGTGAGATCTAATGTTTGCTGTGGGCAATCATTTTGTATGGCATTAATAATTGCGTGATTAATATCTGGGTGGTTATGGCCAAGAGCTAAAACGCCAGCGCCAGCTAAGCAATCTAAAAAAGTATGGCCTTGTTCGTCTTCAACCAAAGCGCCTTTTGCTTTTGTGATAGCAATAGGGATTCTGCGTGGATAAGAGCGCACTTGCGATTCGCTTTGTATTTGTTTTTTTAATAGCTTGGTCTCAGTAAGATCGTAACGGTTATCATGTGAATTAATTACCGTTTTTTTAGGCTGACTGTTATCGGCTCTTTGTTCTTTGGTTGCTATGTTCATAATGTAACCACTTGTTGGTGTTTTTGCTAATAGTAATGCTAATCATTATCATTAGCAATGTTTATTTGGGGTTTACATGGCTATTTAAAATAAGTGTTTTTTTACGTGTCGGTTGGTATGATTTTGTGCCATAAGCAGTGATGCTTCGCACGTTTTTATCAGGCTGGATAATCAACAGGTGTTAATAATGAGCCATGCTACGCGGCTACTTTTTAGTCAGTTTTTGTTTTTATTCAGTTTCTGCTTTTAGTCAGTTGTTACTCGTTAATAAGTTAACGCTTTCTTTTTTGAAATGACGCGTATGTGGTTTTTTTGGCTGGATAAAAGCCGCTGACAAAACGTCAGCGACTCCTTTTTTAGTTAAATGGTTTTGCCTAAGCTGTTGTTATTAGTTACCCCAATAATAGGGTGTGAATGCAGTCTTCAGTTAAATCCATTTAGTGAGGTATTGTTTAAAATGCGCCGTCGAAGATATCTAAATCGAAACAGCCATCAACACCTACTTTTGCACCTAAACGGTACAAACTAACAAGTGCATCATAATCATTACCTGTTGATGTGATGTAACCTTGGAGTGCAGGGAATACTGTGTTTACTTGCGCTTTAAAAGCACGCTTGTCATTAGCTTCTTTGGTATAAGCGCCAGATATACATGTTGCAAGTGCAAGTGATTCTGATTCGAAATCATCAGTAAAATTGGCGTAAACATCGCTACCTAACTCGTTAAACATAACGGCAAAACCTAAGTAGTAACCTGATACCGCTCTAATAGATGGTCTGTCAGTAAAATCAAATTCTGCTAGCCATGAAGGGCTTAATCCAACTTTACGGTCAAAGCGACAATAAAATGGCTGGCTTAAAGGGTTGTTTGAGCATGTCGATTTGTTATCGCGTGTTACAAGACCGACACGACCAGTGTATTGGCGTAATTCGGCGCGTACTTTGTTGAATTCTGAGCGAACAGTTTTACTGGTGAGTGTATCGGCGTGTGCACTTAAACTTGCTGTTATAGCAATGATAACGGTAACTAAAAATTTCATTTTTTTATCCTGTTAAAACTGGCGATATCTCGTCTTATACCGTGAAACCAGTAAATTGTTAAATGACGAGGAGGGTAATAATACTTAATAATAACAATAATGCAAATGATAATGGTTATTATTAAGTGTTACCTGAATGTGTGTATGATTTGATGTTGTCTTATTTTGATTGGCTATTTTTTAAATAGAGTGTGTCATACAGTGTGTTTGATAAAGCCATAGTTGCTTTTGAGTTTAAAATTAAAACAATAAGCGAACGAGCTGCTCTAAGTAGTAGTGAGCATTTGCTTGTTGTATTGCGACAAAACGTAAGATAAAAACATTTATGACGAAGGTTTTTTATTAAGACCTTTCATTATTTTCTGGCTCATTTATGATGACCAATACATGATATTGCTTCAGTGCTTTTTATTATTATCGCGTAATTATTATCACTTATTAACAAGACACAAAAAAAGAATACCCTTGCGTATGAGGCTGTCGGAGGCAGGATGCCGACGCAGAGCGTATAGGGACATATTTACAGCGTGCGCCATACGCAGGGGTATT
The DNA here is from genome assembly GCA_937920545.1 of uncultured Saccharophagus sp. Lineage (GTDB taxonomy): Bacteria > Pseudomonadota > Gammaproteobacteria > Pseudomonadales > Cellvibrionaceae > Saccharophagus. The sequence continues at coordinate 28,910 of CAKZUG010000012.1, read as the reverse complement.
CTTTTCAACTGTCCCAGTAGTAGTTATTATTACCTAATGAACACCGCATATTTATCACCGTGTAACTTTTAAACAAGGCTAACCATGATAGGACGACTCAACGGTATTATTTTAGAAAAACAAGCACCCAACATGTTAATTGATGTGAACGGCGTGGGCTACGATTTGCTCGCACCCGTTACAACATTTTATATGTTACCTAATTTAGGTGAGCGCGCGGTTGTGCATACGCACTTTGCTGTAAGCGAAACATCGCAACAGTTGTACGGTTTTATATCAAAGCAAGACAGAGAACTGTTTAGGCTGCTTATTAAGGTAAACGGCGTGGGGCCAAAGCTGGCCGTGAGTATTATGTCGATGGAATCGCGTGATTTTGCACGCTGTATTGTTGATGGTAATTTGGCGGCCTTGGTGAAGCTACCGGGGGTGGGCAAAAAAACCGCCGAGCGTTTATTGATTGATATGCGTGATAAAATGCAGCGCTTGGTGGATACCGAGCAATTTAGCTTAACCGGCGGCGATATGCCACACGCCGATAACACAGCCGATACATTAAACAGTAACCTGTTCATTGATGAGGCGCAAAGTGCCTTGGTTGCCTTGGGGTATAAACCAACAGAAGCGACAAAAGCTGTGACCAAAGCCTACACAGCAGACACAACAACCAGCGAAGCCCTCATTCGCGCTGCATTAAAAAGCATGATGTAATAAGCGGCTATTCGCCCAACGGATTCACACTATGATAGAGCAAGACCGCATAATAGATGGCAACGCAAAAGAGCGCGAAGAGCAAGTCGACCGCGCCGTTAGGCCAAAAACCCTTGCCGAATACGTGGGTCAGCCTGTTGTTAAAGAGCAAATGGAGATTTTTATTGGTGCGGCCAAAGCCCGTGGCGATTCGCTTGACCATACGTTGGTATTTGGGCCGCCAGGTTTAGGTAAAACCACGCTGGCCAATATTATTGCGCAAGAAATGGGCGTCGATTTAAAATCGACCTCTGGCCCCGTATTAGAAAAAGCCGGCGATTTAGCCTCGATGCTCACTAATTTAGAAGCGGGTGATGTGCTGTTTATTGATGAAATACACAGGCTCAGCCCCGTGGTAGAAGAAGTGCTGTACCCCGCCATGGAGGATTTCCAATTAGATATCATGATTGGCGAAGGCCCCGCCGCGCGCTCGATTAAGCTAGAGCTGCCGCCTTTTACCCTTGTGGGTGCCACCACGCGTGCGGGTTTATTAACATCGCCACTGCGCGACCGCTTTGGTATTGTGCAGCGCCTTGAGTTTTATAACCTCACCGATCTTACCCATATTGTTGAGCGTTCTAGCCGTCTAATGGGCGTACCTATTGAAACGCTTGGCGCAAAAGAAATTGCCAAACGCTCACGCGGTACGCCTCGTATTGCCAACCGTTTGTTAAGGCGAGTCCGTGATTATGCGCAGGTGAAGGGCGACGGGACGATTAACCGAGACACTGCTGATGCCGCATTGAATATGTTAAATGTTGATAATTCAGGCTTTGATCACATGGATAGACGCGTATTGTTATGTATGATGGAAAAGTTTGGTGGCGGCCCCGTGGGGGTAGAAAATTTAGCCGCCGCTATCAGTGAAGAACGCGATACCATTGAAGATGTGATTGAACCGTACTTGATTCAACAGGGTTTTATGATGCGCACACCGCGTGGGCGTGTGGCCACTCAGCGCGCCTACGACCACTTTGATTTACCTATGCCAGAGCAAAGCCATTAATGTGTACGCCCTTTATTTTAAATAAACGTGTTTATGTGGATCATACCGATGTGGGTGGCGTGGTTTATCACGCTCAATATCTGGTGTTTTTAGAGCATGCACGCACAGAGGCTTTACGTGCTTTGGGTGTTATGCAGCCAGCGGTACACAACAGTGGCGCTATTTTGGTTGTGGCGTCAGCCAATGTGCAATATATCGCGCCAGCTAAATTAGATGATACGCTTAAAATAACCACGCAACCGATTAAATTGGCGCGAACTTATACTGTGTTTGCACAAGAAGTATACAGGGGTGGCGTGTTATTGTGTCGTGGCGAGATAAAAATAGCGTGCGTTCATAAGGCCACCTTTAAAATTAGGCCATTGCCCCAACCATCCAGAGATGCTTTATCGCTTTGGATGACTCAAACAGCTATGCCGTGTTTTGATGTACACGGCTCACACGAATAGGAAAATACCATGGTAGAAAATCAACTTTCAATATGGCAGCTCATTATGGACGCTGGCATATTGGTGAAATTTGTAATGGCGTTATTATTGTTAATGTCGGTGTCATCGTGGTTTTTTATTGTGCAGCGTGGCTTGTATCAAGCCCGCGCAAAAAATGCCTATAAAGCCTTTGAAGCCCAGTTTTGGTCGGGGGGGGATTTAACACAACTTTACCGCCAAGGTAACGGCCGCTCTGCTGAAGAGCTAGACGGCATAGAAGGTATTTTTAGAGCTGGCTTTAAAGAATTTACACGCTTAAAACAAGAGGGGGTCGATCCCGATGCCATCATGGAAGGCACCCAGCGCGCTATGCGTGTGGTGCGCGCCCGCGAAGATGAAAAGCTCGAAGCGTATTTATCGTTTTTGGCCAGTGTGGCATCGGTTAGCCCGTACATAGGTTTGTTTGGTACGGTATGGGGCATTATGAACTCGTTCAGAGGCTTAGCCACGCAATCACAGGCCACGCTCGCGGTGGTTGCACCGGGTATTTCTGAGGCGTTAGTGGCCACGGCAATGGGCCTGTTTGCCGCGATTCCTGCGGTACTGGCATACAACCGTTTTGCGGCCAATGCCGAATCATTAAGTGGTCGCTACGAGACATTCTCTGAAGAGTTCTCGTCGATATTACACCGTCAGGCGCACAGCAAAAGTGAATAAACGTTATTTAAAGGCGGCAAAGCATGTCATCTAAAAAGAAAAGAAAGCCCTTAGCCGAGATCAATGTTGTGCCTTACATTGATGTGATGTTGGTGTTGCTAGTGGTGTTTATGGTAACCGCGCCGTTGCTGATGCAGGGCGTAAAAGTAGAGCTGCCTAAAACCGCATCGCAAGTGATGAATACCGATGACGACGAGCCCATTATTGTCTCGATTGATCAAAACGGTGCCTATTATATTAATTTGGGTAAAGAGCCAAAACAAAGTAAACCGCTTAAAGACGTGACATCGATGGTCACCAAAATTTTAGCCGATAAACCCCAAACACCTGTATTGGTGTGGGGCGACACCAAAGTGGAGTACGGCTTAATTGTGAGCTTAATGAGTGATTTACAAACCGCTGGCGCACCAGGAGTAGGGCTTGTCACCGAACCCTTCGAAAGGCGCTAACTGATGGGTTTTCGTTCGTTTATCTTGCCTTTTTTTGCCACGCTGGCGTTGCATATTGCTGTGGTGGCCCTATTTTTTGTCGATTGGCAAAGCCATAGCCCCAAAATTAAAGTCAAACCGCCGCAAAGTATTCAGGCAAAACTGGTCGAGTTTAAGCCCAAAGCCAAACCTGCCCCAGTGAAAAAACAGCGCAAAAAAGTGGATTTAACCAAAAAACAAAAAGCGTTAGACGCGCAGAAAAAAGCGCGTGCCAAGGCGGCCGAAAAAAAGCTCGCCCTTAAAAAGAAGCGCGAAAAAGAAGCCAAGCAAAAAGCCAAAGAAAAAGCCGACGCCAAGAAAAAAGCCGAGCAAAAAAAGAAAGCGCTAGCTGAAAAACGCCGCAAAAGAGAACAAGAGCGCAAACTACAGCAAGAGGCCGAATTTAAAAAAGCCTTAGAAGACGAGCAGCAATTGCTCCTTGAAGAAAGTTACAACGAGCAAGCGCAAAGTTATGCCGCGCTTATCCGCAATACGGTTGAGCAAAAGTGGAGCCGTCCGCCGTCTGCGCGTAACGGTATGCGTTGTTTATTAGCGATATCGCTTGTGCCCAGTGGCCGCATTGTTGATGTGAATGTTGTGCAGTCGAGTGGCGATGCAGCATTTGACCGCAGTGCCGTTAAGGCCGTGCAAAAAGTCGATACCTTTCCAGAAATTACATCCATGCCCAGTGGTTTATTTGAGCGTGAATTCAGACAATTTAAATTACTTTTCCAGCCCGAGGATCTCCGTCAATGATCAAAAACTTAATCGCAAAACGCATTCAGCTGTATATTTTAAGCGCAGTGTGTTTTTTATGTGTGAGCACCCGCAGCCATGCCGAGCTGATTATTGAAATTACAGAAGGTGTCGATAACCCCACGCCTATTGCCGTTGTGCCGTTTGAAGGCGGCAGCAGTTTACCTGAAAATATCGCCAGTATTGTATCGAGCGATTTAGCCCGCAGTGGTTTGTTTTCAGCCAAAGACCCTAAAAACATGTTGTCTTTTCCGAGCAAAACAGAAGATATTTTTTACCGCGACTGGCGTATCTCGGGTGTCGATTATTTAGTGATTGGTAATGTCAAACCAACGGCAAGCGGTTTTATTAGTCAATACGGTTTATATGATGTAAATGCACAGCGCCAGATTTTTTCGAAGGTGACGTCGTCGAGCCAAAACGGTTTGCGTGATATTGCCCACACTATTAGCGATGAAATTTATTTTGCGTTAACGGGTATTCGTGGTGCGTTCTCGACCGAAATTTTATACATAGAAGATTTACGTAAAGACGGTCCCGGCCGTTACCGTTTAGTCAAAGCCGATGCCGATGGCGCACGCGAGCAAGTATTGTTTAAATCGAGCCAGCCGCTGTTATCGCCCACATGGTCAAATGATTTAAGCAAAGTGGCGTATGTGTCTTTTGAGACCAGCCGCCCCGCCATTTTTATGCAAGAACTTGCCACGGGCAAACGTACTCAGTTAACCAACTTTAAGGGTTTAAACGGCGCACCGGCGTTTTCACCTGATGACAAGCGCATGGCCATGGTGTTATCAAAAGACGGCAACCCCGAGTTGTATGTCATGGATATTGCCAGTAAGCGTTTTACGCGTGTTACGCGTACAAGTTCTGCGGTAATTGATACCGAACCCAATTGGACGAGTGATGGCCAAAGCCTTATTTTTACGTCTAACCGTGGCGGTAGCCCGCAGGTTTATCAAATTAACTTGGTCAATAAGCGCATCGAGCGATTAACGTTCGATGGTAATTATAATGCGCGCCCACGCTTAACGCCCGACGGTAAAAACTTAATCATGGTACACCGAGAAGAGAGCGTGTTTCATATTGCGTGGCAAAATATTGCCTCGGGCGATATTCGTATTTTAACGCAAACCAGCTTAGATGAATCGCCAACGGTCGCGCCTAATGGTGCGTCTTTGTTGTATGCGACCAAGTATCGCGGTAAAGGTATTTTGGCTGCGGTATCGATTGATGCAGGGGGTAAAGTACGCTTTCCATCAAAACGAGGTGATGTTCGTGAGCCTGCATGGTCGCCGTATCGCAAAAAATAGTCTGTAATGTTAACCAAGCCTATTAAATAAAACCGCATCGTGTTACTTTACGCAACATTAATAACAAATATATTTTATCTTAGGAGCACACCATGATTAGCAAGTCTAAATTACTAGTAAGTTTATTGTCTGTTGCCATTTTCGCAACAGGTTGTTCATCAAACAGTCAAAAAGCTAGTGATAGCGCAGCAACAGATGCAGCTAACGCTGTAAATGAAGTTGTTACAACTGAAACAACAGAAGTTGCCGCTGACCCACGTGACGCACTTGTAGGCGTTGACACTATTTTCTACTTTGATTTTGACCAATCTTTACTGCGCTCTGAAGCACGCGCAGCTCTTTTAATTCACGCTAGCGTGATCAAAGAACTAAATACAAGCGTTCGTTTAGAAGGTCACGCCGATGAGCGCGGTTCACGCGAATATAACATGGCTCTAGGCGAGCGTCGTGCAAATGCTGCACGCGATTTCTTAGTACTTCAAGGTGTATCGGCTGCTTTAATCGAGACTGTAAGTTTTGGTGAAGAGCGTCCAGCGGTTGTTGGTAGCAGCGACAGTGTTTACTCTCAAAACCGTCGTGTTGAGATCAAATACTAGGTTTGACTTTTTAGTTTAAATTTTAGTTTAAACTTTAGTCTAAACCAATGAGATCCCGCTAAATGCGGGATTTTTTTTGCCTGTTTAAAAGTGATTTTGGTTGGTGGTGGTGTGGCAGGTGATGAATTTTTTGTTGGCCGTGCCTTCAATAAGCATTGCGTTCTTTGCTAAAAATAAAACACTGTATTTTGCACTAAAACTAAAAGTATTGATTGTGTAAATCGTATACTCATTTAAAATTGCCAGTCTATCAGTCAATGTTGTTGATCTTTACTGCTTCTACCAGCATTGAGCCGTTTTTACTATTAATGAGTTGAATTATGATGGATCTAATTTCACGTTTTGTTTTTGTTGGTATGAGTGTTTGTTTGTTGGTGATTGATACGTTTGCGCAAGCCCCCGTTATTGACCCTACACCTTCACCTGCAGCAGGCGCTAACCCTGTTACACGACAACAAACAGTGGTGCAGCAAGCGTTACCGCCATCTGCTGATGTGTTTTATCAAATGCAGCTTTTGCAGCAAGAAGTGCTTAATTTGCGCGGTTTGGTCGATGAGCAAGCCTTTGCGATTAAAAAGCTAAAACAGCAGCGTTTAGATGATTACCTCGATTTAGACCGCCGGGTTAGCGAATTACAAAAAGGTAGCCGTGCGCAAAAAACCGCCGTGTTGCCGTCTGCGCCTACTATTTCGCAGCCAAAAGCCATACGCAACGTGCCAGCAGCGAATACTGGCGAAACACAAAGTTACCGTTCGGCCATTGATTTGGTCATTGTTCAAAAGCAATATAATAAAGCCATTGCCGCGTTTAAAACACATTTAGAGACTTACCCACAAGGGTCAACAGCAGGTAATGCGTATTACTGGTTAGGGCAGCTATACCTACAAGATGAGAAGCTAGATCAGGCGCAAAGTTGGTTTGAAAAATTACTTACCGCTTACCCCAATAACAGTAAAGTGACTGATGCTAAATATAAATTAGGCCAAATTTTATTTAACACGGGAGATAAGCAGGCCGCTCGTACTTATTTAGACGATGTTGCAGCATCTGCAGGTAGCGCGGCCAAATTAGCTAAACGCTTTATTAATAACAACTATTAACCACTATCAAAGTTTTTTTATGCCAGAAAATACATTACGCATTACCGAAATTTTTTATTCATTGCAGGGCGAATCTCGCACGGCAGGCTTGCCGACGTGTTTTGTGCGCTTAACGGGCTGCCCATTACGTTGTGGTTACTGTGATTCAGAGTACGCTTTTTATGGTGGTGAAAAATTCACATTAAAGAACATTGTTCAGCAAGTGCAAGACACCAAAACACATTATGTATGCGTGACCGGTGGGGAGCCATTAGCGCAACCAAATTGCTTGCCTTTACTCACACAGCTGTGTGATTTAGGTTTAACGGTATCGTTAGAAACCAGTGGCGCGATGGATATCTCGCACGTTGATAAGCGCGTCGATATTGTACTTGATTTAAAAACGCCTGCATCGGGCGAGGTGAGCAAAAACATGTATAGCAATATACCGTTGCTCGCTAAAAAAGATCAGGTGAAATTTGTGCTGTGTAACCGAGCCGATTATGATTGGGCGCGCGCACAAATTGATTTACATAGCCTGCAAGAGCGCGTGGGTGATATTTTATTCTCGCCTTGTTACGAGCAATTAAACCCTACCGAATTAGCCAACTGGATAGTTGACGATAAACTACAGGTACGTTTTCAAACCCAATTACACAAAGCGTTATGGGGCGATAAACCCGGTGTGTAAATAAGAACGTTCAATAAGCGAGTATAAAGACGTGAGCAACCATATAACCTCTGCTAAGCAGGCAGATACAACCACTAAAAAAGCCGTAATATTAGTTTCTGGCGGGCTAGATTCGACCACGGTCTTAGCGATTGCACAATCGCAAGGGTATAGCTGTTATACCATTAGTTTTGATTACGGGCAGCGCCACCGCGCCGAGCTAGACGCCGCGGCACACACATCGCAGTTTTTTAATGCGGCTGCTCATAAAGTGGTGACGTTAGATTTAGGTGCCATTGGAGGCTCAGCCTTAACAGATACCCGTATTGACGTACCTGAAACGTTAGAAGAAGGGATTCCTGTAACCTATGTGCCTGCCCGTAATACGGTGTTTTTGTCGATTGCATTGGGGTGGGCTGAAGTTTTGGGGGCCGACGCTATTTTTATTGGCGTGAACGCTGTTGATTATTCAGGCTACCCGGATTGCCGCCCTGAGTACATTGATGCGTTTCAAGCAATGGCAAATTTAGCGACCAAGGCTGCCGTAGAAGGTGCGCCACTAGCGATACATACTCCGCTTCTCGATTTATCTAAGTCAGATATTATTCGGTTAGGCCGCGAGCTAGGCGTAGACTACAGTCAAACAGTGTCGTGTTATCAGGCTAATGACCAAGGTTTAGCGTGCAAAAAGTGTGATAGTTGCCGTTTGAGGCGGCAAGGGTTTGAGCAAGCCGGTGTGCCAGACCCAACAAAGTATGTATAACTTTTATGTGTAGAGCGTACATGTCATGCGTGTATGCAAGTTGTTGGTCAAGGTTGGGTTATCTATTGTGGGTTTTTTTTGCGGTATTGACCTGCAATAGGTGCGGTTGAGCGTGAATTTTTTCATGTCAACAATAATGTCAAACGACGTTTTACTCAAAATATGCAAAAAAACATATTTTTTTTGTCATTATTTTTTATAAATCGATAATTTTACTGATTATGCGGCGTGCATTTTTTGTGTTTAACGCGTGATTATATGTCTCGTTGCTAAGTAGAGCGATTTGGTATTATCAGGTTTTGCGTATAATTTGATGGTTTTTTATAAAAAATGATCGGATTGTGGTTGGTTTTTGACTTTATACAAATAATTTAAAAAACTTTCATTTATTTGTTAAAAAAGCCTTGATGTTTTCGTCAGAATCCTTATTATACGCGTCCTTGATGTGGGTCGTTAGCTCAGTCGGTAGAGCAGTTGGCTTTTAACCAATTGGTCGCGCGTTCGAATCGCGCACGACCCACCATTTCTTTTATATCGTATTTTCTATTGCATTAATACACATTGTTATTGTGATGAGCCCTCATAAAAAAACACCTATTTCTTCATTGTCTTCATCATACTTTTTATATTATTCAATTCGAAAATTGACGAATTATTTATTTGGATAACTTATATGAATACCACCGCGGATGCTCATATACCTAGCGAACAATCTGATCAAATCGCTGCCCGTGAGCAAGTCAAACAGTATTTAGATGCAGCCTTAGAGCCGCGTGTGCACTCTAGCTCAAAATCAACAGAGCAATACCGAGAAGACATCAAAGCCTTACTGAAAAAGCATGACGCTGCCCTGATAGCGCATTATTACACCTCGCCAGAGATACAATCATTAGCTGAAGAGACCGGTGGCTGTGTTGCCGACTCTCTTGAAATGGCGCGTTTTGGGGCTAACCACAGTGCCCGCACGCTTATTGTGGCTGGTGTAAAATTTATGGGCGAGACAGCCAAAATCTTATCGCCAGAAAAACGTGTGTTAATGCCCACGCTAGAAGCTACGTGTTCATTAGACATTGGTTGCCCTGTCGATACCTTTAGCGCATTTTGTGACGCTAACCCAGATCGTACCGTTGTGGTATACGCAAACACGTCTGCAGCCGTTAAAGCGCGCGCAGACTGGGTGGTGACATCATCTATAGCGGTAGATGTGGTAGATCATTTAGATAAGCAAGGCGAAAAAATATTATGGGCACCCGATAAACACTTAGGTAATTACGTAGCCGAAAAAACAGGTGCCGATGTGCTGCTGTGGGACGGCGCTTGCATCGTACATGAAGAGTTTAAAGTGCGCGGTATTTTAGATATTAAGCAGCAGTACCCCGAAGCGGCTATTTTGGTCCATCCTGAGTCACCCAAACCTGTCGTTGAGATAGCCGATGCAGTAGGCTCAACCTCACAGCTTATTAGTGCCGCTAAAAACTTACCTCACCCCACGTGTATTGTGGCGACTGACCAAGGCATTTTTTATAAAATGCAGCAGGCCTGCCCTGATAAAAAGCTCATTATTGCTCCCACTGCCGGTAGTGGTGCTACATGCCGTAGCTGTGCAAACTGTCCGTGGATGGGGATGAACGAGCTAGACAACCTTAGTCAAATTTTTGAATCGCACAACCTTGATCATAATGAAATCCACATAGATGAAGCCATTCGTCAGAAGGCGCTAATACCATTAACTAGGATGCTTAATTTTAAGGCTTAGATGGGTTGGCGCTAGCTTCGAGGATTTAAGCGCGCTTGCGGGTTGATGTGGATATAAAGAAGGCGACGTGTCTTACGGTCGTGACCAAAATGACGTTTATCTATTTAATGCAAGGGGTTTGTATGAGGGTGTTAGGGTTGTCTCTAATAGTATTATGTTTATCAATCATCGGTTGTGCCTCTAAGCCAGTAACACCTATTAGTTATAATATTGATCAAAATAATGTATTCACGCCTGTAAATATGTCTATTAGTGCTGGGCGATATGTCAATGAGTACGAAGCTGATTTTGTAAATGTCATTTTTGATTCGCTTGTTGAATCGGGTCAATTTAGCGTGTTAGAAGAGAAGTTTGCACGCTGGCCACATACTGTTGAGTTAGAGTTTAAACAAATCGGTAAGTTAACAACGACCGAGTTTATTGGCTTGATGTTTTCAGCGTTAACCGTGCTTACCGTGCCTACATCGTATGAGATGACCTACGCGCTAGATGTTTCGATATTATACGGCCCAAATGTTGTGAGCAAAAAAAGGTACACGCACAAGCAGAAGGTGTGGTTATCTTTATGGCATTACGGTAATGGATTTAAATACGATGCGGCCAATACGCTTCTCGATCAAATGTATAAATATATACGCGAAAACGCACTGCTTCCTACCATTAACGATATACGACAGCATGAAAAAATCAGGCAGACAAATATTTAAAGTGTCTTTCAATCACGCAGGTAGCCCTTTTATTTAGGGGGCCTGTCTGCGTTGATTTCGCTCGGTGGGCAACCAGCCCGCCTTTCTCTGCCGCCTAAACAGGAAGCTTTCTGAAAGCCAGAGATGCCGCGAGGTTAATCAGAGGTTCCCTAGGTATAAGAGCGTCCCGTGCTGCCTGTGATAGGTGAGGGCAGATTTATGGGGCCTCTTAATTTATCTCAGAACGTTTAAGCTTAGATTCATGCGTTTAAATCAAAATATACCCCGCCCAAACCTTTTAATTAACACTTTTTAAGTCAGCAGGTTTTAATATAATGTGGATGGTAAGCTGGGTATTCGATTTAGGTAATAAAATATCGACGATCTATGTTTTTATCGTTCATGGCGCTGCTGTTTTTTCAGCTATTGTTATATAACTCACAGATTTTTCTAATGGATTCATGAAGAATGTACTCTTCTTAGAAAGGCTGCTCAAGAATGATATTTAAATTTGAGGTTAGTTCACATTCTGGCTTATTTGATTGTTGGCCCATGTACATCAAACAAAAAAATGACCGCACAATACGCAAAGAGGTTTTCATGAGTAAAAAGACTTCGCGGTCAGATAAACAACAAGTAAGCCTACTTAATAGGTTTCAACTAGCCATAGATGACTCTCTAAAATGCCTGTATTAAATAAGTTATTCGTTATTATTGTATTCTGCATTTTACATGTAGGATGTTCACAAATGGTGACTGTTGCCCATAACGCTAAATCGATTAACTCTGCGTTAAGTCTGGGAGGCGACAACATCAACTATGGCTCAACGACCAAGGTGCTTATTCAGCCTGTTTCAGAATCAGAGATCAACTTGGATGAGCACTTGGGCTTGGTGATTGCCGGTCCGCAAAATAGATGGATCGTTAATTTAAATGAGGCGTTGCCTCACGCCATCTTGGCTGCTGTCAAAAAGACATATGACAATGTTCAAATTGGTACATCATGCAGTGATTGTGGGCTTGTTTTTCGCCCCAATATTAAGCGTATTGGTCTTGGTAAGCTTTCAATGCAAGCGGCTGTCGAAATCGAAGTTGGTGTATACGATGCCCACGGTGTTAAAGTGACGCAAATTGGTGCGGTGGGTAAGTCTCCTCTTATGGATTTGACGCGTTTGTCCACGGGTGTTGCCGGTTACTTTATTCCGTTTTTTGGTACTGTGATGGGTAAAAATACCGTTTCAGTTACCTCGCGCAAAGCGTTAAATAAAGCGATATCTCATTTTCATGAGCAAGTAGTCGAGCAAACTGACTCTGGCTTGCTAGCCCGCCATTTTCTTCCTAAGCGAAAGAATCGAGATTATAAAGCGGGTGAGCATCAATTTACTGCCGAGCGTGTGGCTATTGCCGCTGGTTGTCGTGTTGGTACGGATGAAGTGCGGCTTGTTTCTAAAAGCTATTCTTCTGAGAGCTTCGTTGCAAATTGCTGGGGTAGGCCCGGTTTACCTATCGACTGTGAATATGGGCGGTGTGAAGTGCGTAATGAATATCAAACGGTCAATCAGAAAAAATAATTCAGCGCTATTACTATTAAATTTGTTTGTCTTTTATTTGGGAGCATTCGGTGCACCCATAAAGTTTCTTATAAATTGGATAAACAAATAGTCAAGCGTAAGTGCCTAACCAACCACATCCTAACCAAGCACGCCCTATTTGGCTGCACTCTCTATCTCTAAGCTAATACTGACCGTTTATCTTATTTATCACAGATCATCCTGGTTTATTCAGTTACTATTAGCCGATAGCCTTTTTTATATTTGATTTTATATTATAAAGCTCAATATTAATTTGCTTACATCAAAATCTATAACTGCCAAAATGCTTTAATATTTTACGGGTGTTAAATCTGCTGCTGTTCTACTTGTAAAATATTACATGAATTTTCTGTGTTTTATTATGCATCTGAGGTAATTATGAATACTTATAACCCCAACACATCAATAGATGCTGAAAGCTGGTTAGCGTTAGATGAAGAGGCTCGGATGGCCTTGGTTTATGCGTTTCATTCGGGGTTAGATCTCGATATGACAGAAGACGCATTGCGTGTACATGCATCTCTTCATGTGATTATTGAAAATCAGTTAGCCATGGGGGTTGAATTAATACCCGAAACCTTCGCCAAACTTAAACGACAAGGGCTGAAAAGGCATGAGATTATCCACGCTATTGGCGCTATTATATCGGAAGATATTTTTAATATTGCCAGCGGTGTTATTGATGAGTTTTCTCCCAAAAAATACAGGCGAAAGCTCGAAAAAATAACGGCTAAAAGATGGCTGAAAGGCCAGTATTAGCTTGTAGTACGAATATTTTAAAGCGTTACTGTTGCTTGTAACGCCTTAACTAAATACTTGGCCCTATTTTTAACCACCACCATTCAGCGTCAACCGCTCGCCATTGATCTCTTTACTGTTATCACTCATCAAGTAGGCAAATGTGCCGCTAATATCACTGGGCGTTTTAAGTGTGTTGGGGTCTTCGGCGGGAAAGGCGAAGGCTCTGAACGGCGTGTTGATAGCGCCGGGTTCTATGCAATTAACGCGAATATGCGTTGTTTTATCGTATTCAAAAACCAGTGATTGAGCCAGGTTTTCTAGCCCTGCTTTTGATGCGCTGTAGGCGCTCCAGTAAGCTTTGCCTGTTTGGGCTGTGCTTGATGTGGTAAATAAAATACTGGCGTGTGGTGCTTGTTTTAATAATGGGTGCAGCGTTTTGGCCAGCATAAAAGCGGAGGTTAAATTCACCTGAAACACGTTTTGCCACTGTAATAATGTGTAGTTGGCGACCGGTGTGCTGGTACCCAGTATGCCAGCTTGGTGAATTAAGCCATCTATTTGGTCAAACTCTTCGCTTAAAATATCGTGCATGGCGGTGTAATCGTGATCGGTAGCACTTAGCAAGTTAAGCGGATAGATGGCCGGTTGCGGCGCATTAAGGGTAACGATTTCATCGTATACCGCTTCAAGTTTGGTTTGGTCTTTACCTAGTAAAATAACCGTGGCACCCGCTTTGGCGCAGTCGAGCGCAACGGCTTTACCAATGCCGCTGCCAGCACCGGTAATAAGAATCGTTTTGTTGGTTAAGCTATCACCTAAATAGGTGCTTGTGTAAGCGTTAGGGTCGAGTTGCATAGTGTTCTCTTGTAGGGTTCTCTTATAAAGTTCTCTTTCGCGTCAAGCGGAGTATTTATGCGTTAATGTAAGTTTGTATAATGGGCCATATTTGTGTGCCGCAGGTTACCGTATGGTCTGCGCCCCAATCGCTGGGGTTGTCGCCGTCGCTAATATAGCCGTAGCTTGCGGCAATGGTTTTACTGCCTGCTTGTTGGCCGCATTGTATATCGCGTAGGTGGTCGCCCACATAAATGGTGTTGCTGGGTGGGCAGTCGGCTTGTTCGCAGGCCAATAGTAGGCCGTCGGGGGCGGGCTTTTTTTCTTTGACGTGTTCTGGGCAAATAATGGCGCAAGGTGGGGTGGCAAACTCAAAGTGCGTCATTAAGGGTTCGGCATAGGGCCAAGGTTTGTTGGTCACAATACCCCATGCAATGCCGTGTGAGGCAAGCTCAAAAATACAGTTGTAAATACCTGCGTAGGCTTGGGTGTGCTGGGCAATATCGGCAAGGTAGCAATCGAGCAGTTCTTGGCGTATGGCGTCGTAACCTGTATCGCCTTCTTTTAAGCCAAAGCCTAATTCTACTAAGGCCGCTGCGCCATTTGAGACACACTGGCTTGTTTGCTCAAGGGGCAGAGTGGGTTTGTTGTGATTGCTTAGTACGGTGTTGAGCGCGCCGCCTAAGTCTTTGGCGGTATCCAGAAGTGTTCCGTCTAAATCAAAAAAAACTGCATCGATTTTCATGGCAAGGGGGCCTTAGTCTTGAATTCGTTTAGCGTGTATGAGGTAGTTGACCGATACATCGTTGGGGTTAAGTTTATAGGTTTTTGTGAGCGGGTTGTAGGTCATGCCTGTAATATCTTGCAACTCTAGGCCGGCTTGGCGCATCCATGTGGTGAGTTCACTTGGGCGGATAAATTTTTGATAATCGTGCGTGCCTTTTGGTAGCATTCTTAGTGCGTATTCTGCACCAATAATGGCAAATAGGTACGATTTAGGGTTGCGGTTTAGCGTCGAGAAAAACACATCGCCACCGGGTTTAACTAACTCGGCACACGCTTTTATCGTATCGGCGGGCGAGGGCACATGCTCTAACATTTCTAGGCAGGTTACAATATCAAAATGGTTGGGCTTTTGCGCGGCCAGGGCTTCGGCGGTGCATTGTTGGTAATCAATATCCAGTTTGCTTTCTAGTAGGTGCAGTTTGGCCACATCTAAGGGCGCTTTGCCCATATCAATGCCGGTTACGGTTGCGCCACGTTGTGCCATAGCCTCGCTTAATATACCGCCGCCACAGCCTACATCGACTACGGTTTTTTCAGCCGCTGTGGCGTGTTGGTCTATGTAGTTAGCCCGCAGTGGGTTGATATCGTGCAGGGGTTTAAATTCGCCTTCGGTATCCCACCATTTTTGGGCGAGCTGTTCGAATTTTCTGATTTCTGCTGGGTCAACATTTTGGTTGAGTGTGTCGGTCATGGTTATGCGCCTTGTGAAAGTTTGGTTTGCCATTGGGTAACGTTGGCCATGGTGCGCTGTATGTCGAGCGTTTGCAGGGTGTGGTCATTGACCAAGCATTTGCCGTTAACCCAGACATGGCTAACACGTGATTGCATGTTGGTGTACACCAATTGGCTTGCAATATTATACGTAGGGGCTTGCTGTAAATGGTGAGTTTGTATGGCAATAAAGTCGGCTTGTTTACCCGCTTCAAGCGAGCCTATTTGGTCGCTTAGCCCCAATGCGGTTGCGCCATTAATGGTCGCCATTTCAAGTGCGTCAAAGGCATGTAAGCTGCTGGCATCATTGGCCACAGCTTTGCTGAGCATGGCGGCGGTGCGTAATTCATCAAACAGGCTTAGGCCGTTATTTGAGGCTGCACCATCGGTGCCAATGGCAACGTTAATATCGGCTTTTTGGAGCTTATCGACAGGGCAGAACCCGCTCGCCAGTTTTAAATTAGAATGCGGGCAGTGAATAACATGCGGGTTGTGCTTTTGCAGCAGGGCGATGTCGTCGTCGTTAATTTGTGTCATGTGTACCAGCTGCGTAAGCGGGCTGATTAAACCAATATCGGCCAACCTTTTCAGCGGCCGCATGCCGGTTTGCTCTATCGCTTGACGCACTTCAAAGGCGGTTTCGTGTGCATGAATTTGCACGGGAGCTTGTAGCTCTTGGCTGAGCGTAACGATGCGTTCGAGCGGCGCGTCCGATACGGTATACGGCGCGTGCGGCCCAAATCCAATACTAATGCGGTCTATGGCGCGGTAGTTATCGTGCAGTTTTAAGCCTTTTTCGATGTAGTTATCTGGCCCGCTGCCCCATGCACAGGGAAAGTCCATAATAGGAAAAGCCAGCTGTGCGCGAATACCGCTATCAAACGCGGCTTTGGCGGTCGCTTCTGGAAAAAAATACATATCACTAAAGCAGGTTGTGCCTGCGAGTAGCATTTCAGCAATGGCCAGCTCGGCACCGTCTTTCACAAAATCACTGTTGACCCATTGTGCTTCGGCGGGCCAAATGTGTTTTTCTAGCCATGTCATGAGTGGGTGGTCGTCGGCAAAGCCGCGCAGTAGTGTCATGGCGCTATGGCCGTGGCAGTTAACCAAGCCCGGCATAAGTACGTGGTCATGTAATTGTATATGCTGGTTAATGGTGTATTTTTCAGTGATGCCGTCGCTTGGGACAATGCCGTGAATTTTCTCATTTACTATTAACAAGGTACAATCTTCAAAGCATTTTTGTTTAGGAATAATGGGGATAATCCATTTTGCGCTTACGGCCAAATCTATGGTTTGCAGCATGTGAGCCTCATGTTTAAACGTCTGTTTACATATCAGTATACCGATTTTTTACGGCAGCACATCAAACTAAGCTGTATAGGGGCATTGATACAATATCAAAATGCCCTCAGCGGCGTTTTATGCTATTATCGCGGCCTTTGGCATAAATGCCTTTTGAAAATCGTTTAAGCGATGCTTGCGAACGCTTTGAAAAATACGAATAACACAATTACCAGCCGGTAATTAAAGGAAGAGAGCGGAAAGACTTACATGGGTGATATAGCAAAAGAAATTAGTCCCGTTACGATTGAAAACGAATTAAAGCAATCGTATTTAGATTACGCAATGAGCGTTATTGTTGGCCGTGCATTACCCGACGTACGCGATGGCTTAAAGCCGGTGCACCGTCGTGTGTTGTTTGCCATGAGCGAGCTAAACAACGACTGGAACAAAGCGTATAAAAAGTCGGCCCGTGTTGTAGGCGACGTTATTGGTAAATATCACCCGCACGGTGACTCTGCTGTATACGATACCATTGTACGTATGGCGCAGCCCTTCTCGCTGCGTTACATGCTAGTAGACGGCCAAGGTAACTTTGGTTCGATAGATGGTGATAGCGCTGCGGCGATGCGTTATACCGAAATCCGCATGGCTAAAATCTCCCATGAGTTACTCGCCGACCTCGAAAAAGAAACCGTCGATTTTGTGCCTAACTACGACGGCACCGAGCATATTCCTGCTGTATTGCCCACGCGTGTACCTAACTTATTGGTCAATGGTTCATCGGGTATTGCTGTGGGTATGGCCACCAATATTCCGCCGCATAACTTACGCGAAGTGGTGAATGGCTGTTTAGCTATTATTGAAAATCCCGACGCTACCGTAGAAGATTTAATGGAGCACATCACGGGCCCCGACTTCCCAACAGCCGCTATTATTAATGGCCGTGCGGGCATTGTGTCGGCCTATAAAACAGGCCGTGGCAAAATATATGTGCGCGCCAAAGCCGAGATAGAAACACACCCTAAAACAGGCCGCGAGACCATTATCGTGCATGAATTACCGTATCAGGTAAACAAAGCACGTTTAATTGAAAAGATCGCCGATTTAGTCAAAGATAAAAAAATTGAAGGTATTTCAGAAATACGTGACGAGTCTGATAAAGACGGCTTGCGTGTAGTGATTGAAGTCAAAAAAGCCGATATGGCAGAAGTGGTACTGAATAACTTATATGCACAAACACAGCTGCAAAACGTGTTTGGTATTAATATTGTGGCCTTGGTGGATGACCAGCCTAAGTTATTAAGCCTTCGCCAGTTGCTGCAACACTTTGTGAAGCACCGCCGCGAAGTAGTCACGCGCCGTACTGTTTACCTTTTAAGAAAAGCCCGCGAGCGCGGCCATATATTAGAAGGCCAAGCCGTCGCGATTGCCAATATTGATGACGTGATCACCCTGATTAAATCATCGCCCACACCGGGCGAAGCCAAAGAAGCCATGCTAGCGCGCTCTTGGCCGCTAGGCACCGTCAGTGAGTTTCTTGAACGTGCCGGCGACAATGCCTGCAAACCCGACGATTTACCCGCACAATATGGCGTCGATGGCGCAAACTACTATTTATCGCCTGCACAAGTACAAGCTATTTTAGAGTTGCGTTTACACCGCCTAACGGGCATGGAGCACGACAAGCTCTTATCAGAATACGAAGAAAAGCTGATTCAAATAGCCAAGTACCTAGAAATTCTGGGTAATCCCGAGCGTTTAATGGCGGTGATCAAAGAAGAGCTAGAAGTTATTGTGAAAGAGTATGGCGATGACCGCCGTACCGATATTCAACAAAGCATGACCGATCTCAACCACGAAGATTTAATCAACGAAGAAGACCGCGTTGTGACGGTATCGCACGGTGGTTATGTGAAAAGCCAGCCGCTTGATGCCTACCAAGCACAGCGCCGTGGCGGTATGGGTAAAGCGGCCACAGCCGTAAAAGACGAAGATTTTGTCGAGCATTTATTGATTGCCAATACCCACGATTACATCTTATGTTTTACCAGCGAAGGTAAAGTCTATTGGTTAAAAGTGTATCAAATTCCTGTGGCGGGTCGTCAATCACGTGGTCGTCCAGTGATTAACTTATTACCGTTAGAAGAAAACGAGCGCATTACCTCGATATTGCCTGTACGCGAATTCTCGAGTGAGCAGTACATTGTAATGGCCACCTCAAACGGCACGGTTAAAAAGACCACGCTTGATCAGTTCTCTCGCCCGCGTACCAGCGGTTTACGTGCCATTGATTTGGTCGAAGGCGATCATCTTGTGGGTACGTCGATTACAGATGGCTCAGAAGACATCATGCTATTTACCTCTGCCGGTAAAGCAGCGCGCTTTAACGAAGAAAACGTCCGTGCGATGGGCCGTACTTCACGCGGTGTGCGCGGTATTAAAATGAAAGATGATATCCGTGTTATCTCGATGATTATCCCTAAAGACGGCGGTAAAGTCTTATCGGTGAGTGAAAATGGTTTTGGTAAGCGCACTGAAGTCACCGAATACCCCGCAAAAGGCCGTGGTTCGCAGGGCGTGATTGCCATGCAAATGTCTGAACGTAACGGCGTATTGGTTGGTGCAACGCAAGTGTTTGATGGCGACGAAATTATGCTCATCTCAAACCAAGGCACACTCGTACGTACCCGTGCCGATGAAGTCTCGGCTTCTGGCCGTAATACGCAGGGCGTACGTTTAATTCGCGTAAAAGAAGGCGAGCATATTGTTGGCCTTGAGCGTGTTGACGAGCCAGAAGTGATTGAGATCGAAGGCGACGAAAGCGCTGTTGAATCAACACAGCCTGGCACCGATAACACGGTGGCTGATAGTGAGAGCGACAGCAACGACGACAGCAACAGCGATAGCAATAACGACGACACGGCATCAGACAGCGACACACCACAAGACTAACAAACGGATAACAGCAGGAGCGTAAAAGCGTGGGCGATAAGACACAACCCGAAATGAGCAAGCAAGAAGCTGCCTTATTAGGCAAATTGCGCGATAAAATCGATTCGGTCGATAACCAAATCGGCGAGCTTATTAGCGAACGTGCCCGTTGCGCCATGGAAGTGGCCAACGTTAAACAGCGTTTTAGTGATGGCACAGAGCCCACCTTTTACCGCCCCGAGCGCGAAGCGCAAGTACTCAGAAAAGCCATGGCCCGCAATAACGGCCCACTGGCCAATGAAGAGTTTGCGCGTTTATTCCGTGAGATCATGTCGGCGTGTTTAGCGCTAGAATCGCCCGTTAAAGTGGCATATTTAGGGCCAGAGGGCACATACACACAGCAAGCAGCGCTGAAACATTTTGGCGCTTGTGCAAAAACGCGGCCTATGTCGGCGATCGATCAAGTCTTTAGAGAAGTGGCATCGGGCGCGGTACATTACGGTGTCGTGCCCGTTGAAAACTCAACCGAGGGCGTGGTTACACATACCCTTGATAACTTTTTAGACAGCGGTGTTAAAATTTGTGGTGAGGTGGTATTACGTATTCACCATCATTTGCTTGTAAGCGAAGTGACCAACCAAAAAAATATATCGCGTATTTATTCTCATGCACAATCACTGGCGCAGTGCCGTAAATGGCTTGATGCTAAATACCCCAAAGCTGAACGCATTGCCGTAAGCAGCAATGCCGAAGCGGCCAAGCGCTTAAGTGGCGAGTGGAATGCCGCCGCGATTGCGGGCGAAATGGCTTCAGAGCTATACGGTTTAACCAGCGTGGCGCAAAATATAGAAGACCAACCCGATAACTCGACCCGCTTTTTAATTATTGGCCGTGAAGACGTGGGCGTATCGGGCGACGATAAAACCTCTATCGTGGTATCGACAAAAAACGAGCCGGGCGCATTGCATGCACTGCTTGCACCTTTTGAGAAGTACGGCGTCGATTTGACCCGTGTCGAAACACGCCCGTCGCCATCAGCCACGTGGAATTACGTGTTTTTTATTGATGTAAGCGGCCACCAAGACGACCAAATTATTACTCTGGCACTCGATGAAGTTAGGCAGCATGCCGCCAGCGTTAAAGTATTAGGGTCGTACCCCAAAGGTGTTCTGTAGCGCATACGCGTTATTACTTATATAGGCGATATTCACCTTGGCAAAAACACATACAATTAATCAACTTGTGGTTATTGGGCTTGGCCTTATTGGCACAAGCCTAGCAACTGCCTGTAAAAAGCGCGGCGTTTGCCAGCGTGTATTGGGGGTGGGCAGGCGCGAAAGTGTCTGCGAGCAAGCCGTATCGCTAGGTATTGTTGATCAAGCCACAACCGATATCAAAACCATCGCGCCATTATTGGGCGAGGGCGATGTGATTTTTATCTCGGTGCCCACTCTAACCGTTAAATCGGTACTCGAAACACTTAAAACCTGCATACCTAATACCGTGACCATTACCGACGGTGCAAGCGTAAAAGGCTCGGTTGAGCAAGACGTGCGCAGCATTTTTGGTGACGATGTCAGCAACATCATTTTAGGCCACCCCATTGCTGGCTCAGAAAAAAGCGGCGTTGAGGCCTTCAACCCCGATTTATATGCAGACCATCGTATTATTATTACCCCCATAGACGGCAACAGCCCTAGCCATATTCAGCGCGTTAAAAGTATGTGGCAAGCGGTCGATGCGCAGGTACTGGAAATGAGCGTTAAAGACCATGACGCCGTCCTTGCTGCTACCAGCCATTTACCTCACGCTATTGCTTTTTCGCTTGTGGATACCTTGGCGCACGACAGCAAAAACGCCAATATTTTTAGGTATGCCGCAGGTGGGTTTAAAGATTTTACGCGTATTGCCTCTAGCGATGCGACCATGTGGCGCGATATTATGCTCGCCAATAAGGCATCGGTTTTAGATGCCATCGACCTTTTTAGCAACAATCTAGCCCGGTTGCGTCATTCTATTGAAACCGACGATGCCACCACGCTTACCGGCGTATTTACCCGTGCAAAAGTGGCGCGCGACCGATTCACAACCATGTTATCTCATCAGGCTTACAGCAAAACTATGCAAGATCAAAAAGACGCTCATATCGTATACAAAGTCGCACCAGGCGGAACAGTCAACGGCACTATTCGTGTTCCTGGTGATAAATCTATTTCTCACCGCTCTATTATGTTGGGCTCTCTTGCCGAAGGCACCACGCATGTAAAAGGCTTTTTAGAAGGCGAAGATGCACTCGCAACGCTACAGGCGTTTCGCGATATGGGTGTGGTGATAGAAGGCCCCGATAACGGCGAAGTCACCGTTCACGGTGTAGGTTTGCACGGCTTAACCGCGCCAACTGGCCCGTTATACGTGGGTAACTCGGGCACCTCTATGCGCTTATTAAGCGGCATATTGGCGGGCCAAGCATTTAATACACAGCTAACGGGCGACGAATCTTTAACCAAACGCCCCATGAACCGCGTGGCCAAACCGCTTGCACAAATGGGTGCCACTATTGGTACAGCAGCTGAAGGCCGTCCACCACTTGAAATTCAAGGCGGCAGCGATTTAAACGGCATTCATTACGATATGCCCGTTGCCAGCGCACAGGTTAAATCGTGTTTACTGCTTGCGGGTTTATACGCAAAAGGCCAAACCAGCGTGACAGAACCCGCGCCCACACGCGACCACACCGAGCGCATGCTGCGTGGTTTTGGTTACGACGTTAAACGCGAAAACGACATTATTAGCGTGCAAGCGGGCGGCAAATTAACGGCCACCGATATCGACGTCCCTGCCGATATTTCATCCGCCACCTTCTTTTTAGTGGCTGGCGCAATCACCGAAGGATCAGATATTACCCTTACACACGTGGGTATTAACCCAACGCGTATTGGCGTGATTAATATTTTAAATCTCATGGGTGCCAACATTACCCTAAGCAATGAGCGTGAGGTAGGCGGCGAGCCAGTGGCCGATATTCGCTTACAGTATGCGCCCCTTAAAGGGATTGTCGTGCCAGAATCGCAAGTGCCATTAGCGATTGATGAGTTTCCCGCACTGATGATTGCCGCTGCCTGCGCTGAAGGCGAAACCATTATTACGGGCGCTGAAGAGCTACGCGTAAAAGAAACCGACCGTATTCAAGCCATGATCGACGGCCTAAAAACACTCGGTATTACGTGTCACGCCACCGAAGACGGCGCGGTTATACAAGGCGGTACGTTAAAAGGCGGCACCGTTGAAAGTTTCCACGATCACCGTATTGCTATGTCATTTACCATTGCAGCGCTGCGTGCCATCGGTGAAATTACAGTTAATAATTGCGCAAACGTCTCTACGTCATTCCCTAACTTTACCGACCTTGCCAAACAAGTAGGTATAAGCTTAGACGTTATTCGTTCTTAGATTATTCGCGTGTCTCCCTTATAATGCGTGGCACTTATTCATGTTACGCCCCAGATGACGTTTAAAGGTTCAACCGTATGTTAGATCAACAAAAATTAACGCACTTAAAACAGCTAGAAGCAGAAAGTATTCATATTATCCGTGAAGTGGCTGCCGAGTTTGATAACCCCGTCATGCTTTACTCTATTGGTAAAGATTCGGCCGTGATGATGCACCTTGCGCTTAAAGCTTTTGCGCCGGGCAAGCCGCCGTTTCCGCTGATGCACATAGACACCACGTGGAAATTCAAAGAAATGATCAAGTTTCGCGAAGAGCGCTTCAAAGAACTCGGTTGGGATTCTATCGTGCATATCAACCAAGAAGGCGTGGATATGGGCATGGGCCCGTTTACCCACGGCAGTGCAAAACACACCGACGTCATGAAAACCCAAGGGCTGAAACAAGCACTAGACAAACACGGTTTTGATGCCGCCTTTGGTGGCGCACGCCGCGACGAAGAAAAATCACGTGCAAAAGAGCGTGTGTATTCATTTCGCGATAAAAAGCACCGTTGGGACCCAAAAAGCCAGCGTCCAGAGTTATGGAACATTTATAACTCAAAAGTGGATAAAGGCGAGAGCATTCGCGTCTTCCCGTTATCGAACTGGACAGAGCTAGATATCTGGCAGTACATCTACCTAGAAGACATCCCCTTAGTGCCATTGTATTTTGCGGCAAAACGCCCCGTTGTAGAAAAAGACGGCGTATTAATTATGGTTGACGACGACCGTATGCCGATTGGCCCAGACGAAAAAATCGAAGAAAAAATGGTGCGTTTCAGAACCCTAGGCTGCTACCCCTTAACCGGTGCGGTCGAATCTGACGCAACCACCTTGCCCGAGATTATCCAAGAGATGCTATTGGCTACCACGTCTGAACGCCAAGGCCGCGTGATTGATCATGACAGCTCAGGCTCAATGGAAAAGAAAAAACAAGAAGGTTATTTCTAAGAGCCTTTATCATTTTGCACGTAGGTATGGGCATGTTTATGCTTGGCCGTGTTTTTGGCAACATTGTATAACATGCATTGTTGTAAGCCTAAAAAGGGTAAAACACGGCATAACGCGCCCACACTTTCTGTTAATTAACCTGTTTGACCACATAGAGACACAGCAATGAGCCATCAGTCGGACTTAATTGAAAAAGACATCACAGAGTATTTAAAACAACACGAAAACAAAGAGCTAATGCGCTTTTTAACCTGTGGTAGTGTTGATGACGGTAAATCTACCCTTATCGGCCGCTTACTGCACGATTCTAAAATGATCTATGAAGATCAACTCGATGCTGTAAAAAGCGACAACGCCAAACACGGCACAACAGGCGAAAAAGTCGATTTAGCCTTATTAGTAGACGGCCTACAAGCCGAACGCGAGCAGGGCATTACTATTGATGTTGCCTATCGTTACTTTTCAACAGCCAAACGTAAATTTATTATTGCCGATACCCCAGGCCATGAGCAATACACCCGCAACATGGCAACTGGCGCATCAACCTGCGACCTAGCGATTATCTTAATCGATGCACGCCACGGCGTGGCTACGCAAACACGTCGTCATTCCTTTATTGCATCGCTACTGGGTATTAAGCACCTTGTGATTGCTGTAAACAAAATGGATTTAGTCGAGTACAGCGAAGCGCGTTTTGAAGAGATCAAAGCCGATTACCAAAACGTCGCTAAATCACTGAACCACGACGACATCACGTTTGTGCCCATGTCGGCACTCGATGGCGACAACGTGGTCAACAAAAGCGAAAACATGGCGTGGTATAAAGGCCAATCGCTGATGGAAATTTTAGAAACCATCGAAATCACAGGCAGCAAAAACACCGACGATTTCCGCTTCCCTGTGCAATACGTTAACCGCCCGCATTTAAACTTTCGCGGATTTTGTGGCACCGTTGCATCAGGTATTGTTAACGTAGGCGAGACCGTTAAAGTATTGCCGTCTGGTAAAACCAGCAAAGTCAAAGAAATTGTTACCTTTGATGGCAACCTAGACTCGGCATTTATCGACCAAGCCGTGACGCTCACACTTGAAGACGAAATCGACATCAGCCGTGGCGACATGCTTGTGCATGAAAACAGCACCGCAACCATGTCTAACCGCTTAAATGCCAATGTTGTATGGATGAGCGAATCTGAATTGGCACCCGGTAAAGAGTACCTCTTTAAGTTTGCCTCAAAAGTCACGCCCGGCTCTATTGAATCGTTTGACTACAAAGTGGATGTAAACACCTTTGAGCAATCGCCTATCGAAAAGCTTGCCCTAAACGACATCGCACTCGCCAATATACAACTAGACCAACACGTAGTTGCCGACCCCTATAACAATAACCGCGCAACCGGCGCGTTTATTGTTATTGATCGCCTAACCAACATCACCGTAGGCGCGGGCATGGTAGAGTCACTGCTTAGCGACAGCACAAGCCAAGCACCTTCTGAATACTCAGAATTTGAACGCGAATTTAACACGCTAGTGCGTAAACACTTCCCGCATTGGGGTGCAAAAGACATTACTTAATATGTTTTGTTTTTTTGTTTGAGATGAAAGCGCCTTAGGCGCTTTTTTTTGGTTTTGGTTTTATATTTATCGCTACTAGCCATGACTTTATCGTATTTTTTTGCAAGACCTAATAAAAAATAATTAACATATTTGCAATAAAAAAACTGTTTACATATGCAGTCCAACTGTTATTCCGTACTATTACCTTAATAGGTGCAGAAAAATTTCGTCTATCTCTGCGTTTATCTGGTAAGTATCCGACTGCATGCTGGGGGAGCCTTGGTGGCGTTGCTAAAAAAATACAACTATAAATTGGTCGTGGAATAAAACAAATCGGGATCTAGTTATATATGCTTATAGGTCGTTTCAATTATGAAAATAAAAATTATATTTTTTTCTTTATTATTAACATCTTGCTCAGCCCTTAATATAAAAACACAATGCAATAATGAAACAGCGCATACAGTTCTACAAAACGAGCAATATAAAATTCTCATCTATAGCCCAGATAGTTTATCTAACCCAAGTATCTGGGAGGGCCCTATTTGTATTGAAGACCGAAAAAATATGAAAACCTGTGAATTCAGTGATTCACTGATTAAATCGGTTAAATTTTCCAGTAATGAATCAATTTCTATTGTTTCTTTCTCAGGATCAAACTCAGAGGTAACAGACTTAAATATTGCTAATTGTAGCCCTTAGCAAAATGCTAATAAAGCAAGTGACTGCTTTAGGTCTCGCCCTTCGGGGCTTTTTGAAAGTCAGAGATGCCACGAGATTGATTAGAGTTTCCTATAAATATCTACCGTGCGCTTGGCGTAGCGCAACGTTAACATCTCATCCCGTAATGCATCTAAAAAAGGTGACTTACTCATAAACGCCCCAAAAAAGTACTGTATATAAATACAGTTTAGGCGTGATTCCGTATTTTACCTAAATAGGTACAGAATTTTTCCGTCTATTAATGTGCTTTTTTAGTGCATCCTGCCAAGGTAGTTGTCATAAGGGCTTTAGGGATGTTAATCTTAAAAATTAATGAGATAGACGGATTGGCCGTCTGGGATAGACGGAATCTTTCCGTCTAATAAACTGTTATAATTTTGGCGAAGTGTTATTTGGTTAGCTTTTGCTTTTAAAGTTATTTGATTATTGTTTTAGCATTACGCCTTTTACTTAGCGGTTTATTAGTTCTTGTGTTCATTAACCGCAATTTGCTCTTCAAGTAATTAGCCTCTCATTTCAAGCAAGGTTGCAGGGCGTTTTGGTTGTTCTTGTCGTATTTTTTACAGTAAACTAAAGCTTAAATGTTTGTTGTATTTATCGGGTTTGCATTGCCAAAGGTGTATCGCGTATCAAAATCTAACAAAACTATATACCGGACGTCATTTCCGTCGCTCGTTTTTTATGCTTATTAGCATAAAAAGCCAACCAACTACAATTTGCCGTTAATAGTGGCGTTAGCTTTATCACAAGGACTTGAGCATCGAACGCGAAATTTATCTCAATAAAATTACTGAAGCCATAGAACGATTGAATTCATGTACTAGTTACCTAGCTATATTTAATTCTTCAGGAAAAATATTTGAGCTTGAATCAGGGATATTGCAACTAAGAAAAGCAATGGAATGCATTGCTTACTCTTCTATTTCCCCGAATATTTCAGCCTACAAAGAATTCAGAGAAAAAGCGGATAAAAACAAAGATTATAGAAAAGACTTTAATGGCAACAAAATGCTAAAAGCACTAGGGGCAATTAATAAAGATTTTTACCCTATAGCTCTTGAAAAACCAACTAATGTTGACGGTGTATGGAATTTTGGACGTAATCCTAAGACATTCAGTAGAAAAGAGTTTGAAAAACTTTATGATCGTTTAGGTAAGTTTTTACATGCAGATAACCCGTGGGGAACTGATAAATTTTATCAAGCATTAGCTAAAGAACTACCAGATAAAATTAACAACATCCAGAGTATGTTGACCTTGTATATGACTGTAATAAGAACACCTGACTTTAAAGGTGTATGGGTAATTGAAATAATTAATGGTGTACCAAGTATTACGGTAGGTGAAGCAGATGGCGAGTTCAGCGTAAAATAAAGCTAACAAGGCAATTAAACGGAAAATTTACAGTTGGCTGTTTTTCGTGCCTCAAACATTTTAGCCAACAGTAATTTTCCGCTTATTGCGGCGCTATGTTTTATACACAAATAAAATAACTATTCCTATATGAATCAGTATCTTATAATCGCCCATATCAATAATATGCGTATTTTATAGGTCGAAAGTGATGAGTTGGGTTGAAAGTGAGTTAGCGGGTCAAAATATGGGCGATACTCGTCTCAACAAACGAATAGCTACGCTCATTACAGCGCTGTCCATTGAGCCTTCACGCAGTTTACCTTGTGCCAATGATACATGGACTGAGACTCTCGCGGCTAAATTTGACGGGACATCCATAAATTTGACAGCAGTTGAGTCATGATCTAAACCTAAGTCATGACTCAATCTCGCAGCCAACAAGTTTCCCTCGAAGATACTCCGTTTTATCACTGTTATGTACGGTGCGTGCGCCGCGCTTTTTTATGCGGCAGTGATAAAAGCACAGGCGAAAACTATGATCATCGTAAGCAATGGATTGTCTCGCGCTTACGGTTTTTGTCGTATGTGTACGCCATAGATGTGTGTGCTTACGCCGTGATGGATAACCATTACCATGTTGTTCTTCATGTAGATAAAGAGCGTGCTTTAAACTGGTCGTATGCAGAAGTCGCAGAGCGATGGATGCAACTTTATTCTGGCGATATGCTGGTTGATCGTTGGCTTGCTAACCCTGAATCTATGAGTAAAGCCGAAGAAGAGGCCGTTTTTAAGCGCATTGATCTCTGGCGATCACGTTTGTATGAGCTGGGTTGGTTTATGCGTGGCGTAAACGAAACCGTTGCGCGTATGGCCAATAAAGAAGAGAATTGCCATGGTAGGTTCTGGGAAGGGCGCTTTAAAAGCCAAGCGCTATTAGATGAAGCTGCATTGTTAACATGTATGGCGTAT
>CAKZUG010000011.1 GCA_937920545.1 uncultured Saccharophagus sp. | reverse complement strand
ATAAAGCAACAACACGAACTAAAAAACAACTTGCAACGCTTTAAATGCCATTGAAAAAAGATACTCTTTTTTACTCACATTCAAAGCCAAACTAAAAGCTAAAAATAAAAACATCTTTCTCACAAACCGCCGCAGTTACTGGGCTGTCCTTGAGAAGAGGTGCGCATTATAGGCACTTAATTCCTCAGCGCAACCCTTTTTTGTATTTATTTTCAAACAAGCCTTGAGCGAACATAATCCGACCAAAAAGATCAAACATCGATCCGAACAAAGACCAGAAAATATTATCTAGCTAAGTTTTTACAATCTACGCCACCAGAAAGCGCACCGCGAATACCATTTGCCAACTCCACAACATTTTGTTGACGGTTAGTCGATATATACTCTTGTAAACCACACCACGCTTTTTCACTTTCACCTTGCGTGTGCAATGCTAAATAATACATATAAGCATACTGCCCATTGGACTTTTCAATAATGTGCGCACGCTTTAACCAGGCTATAGCTTTTGACAACTGCTTTTGCCTAACAAAAAATAAACCATAACCGTAATGCACCACGGCAGACTGCGGCAGCAATCTAACTGCACTGGCGAGCAACTCACCCTCCTCACCTACCTGCCCAGTTTGGCGATAAATATCACTTAAATTGACATAGGCAGGAGCAAAGTACGGGTCAACGCTGATTGATTTAATGTAGGCATCAATCGCAGCCTGCTGATTACGCTGCTTTTGAGTAACAAGCGCGGCATTAACATGCGCCTCGCCTCTAAACTGCATTTGTATATTACTCGTCTGCCACTCATCAAACGCCCGATTAAACACAGGCAAAAACTCATCAGCTAATGGCACGCCCGCCAAGGAAAACGCCGCCTTCACCCTCACGGCTTTATAAGCATCTGTTAACAATGGGCTGATTAAACCCGCTTTGATATAGCCGGGCTGATCCTCTAGGGCATCAATCACCGCTAAACGCATCAGCGGCTCATTGTGATTAATATATGGTTGTGCATCACGCGGGTTGAGCAACATAGGCATGAACCTAAACATAGCCAACGCACCCGCACGCCTTATGGGAGCAATAGTTACATCCTTAACAAGTGAAAGATGCCGACTATATTCAAGCGCCTGCCCCGTTTGCAAATCGAATAATGCTCTCTCATTTTCGCTGAGCGGTTGCGTGGTCGCCAGACCGTCTTTTTTGGCGTGAACCGAAATAGCCTTTGCGGCCCATTGCGCTGTTTTATCGGTATGACAAGATGTGCAGACATTTGGCGTGCCGTATAAATGCGATACATCTGGACGAGGTACTTTAAAACTATGATCCCGTCGCGCATCGACATTCATGTATGTCGCTGCTGGCATATGACAGGTGACACACATGGCAGGCTCGGTATTTTGTTGATGACCATGGTGCAACGTAGAGTCAAACACGCTAGAAGAATGACACTGCGTACACACTTTATTGCCTTCAAACTTCAATTCATAGCTGTGACTATTATGGCAATCAAGGCAATTAACTCCACGCGCATGCATCTTGCTTTGTTTAAACGAGCCATAAACGTAGGCCTCTT
This sequence comes from uncultured Saccharophagus sp., assembly GCA_937920545.1. Lineage (GTDB taxonomy): Bacteria > Pseudomonadota > Gammaproteobacteria > Pseudomonadales > Cellvibrionaceae > Saccharophagus. The sequence continues at coordinate 68,872 of CAKZUG010000011.1, read as the reverse complement.
CTTTAATTTGACCATCCGCATGATAAATAGGCGTGTTTGTATAAGTGGGAATAAACTGATCTAAGAAAGGCTTATTTGAATCAAAACCATCTGTAAGCGGCGAGCGCAAAGCATGACAGGCGTAACAACCATCCATAAAGCTGTTGTCGCGCGGCTCACCTTGCCATGTCGCAACACGCGCGCTATCGCTGCGCAACCACTGCCCGACAACAGAAGCATTAAGCTCACTTTTACTTGATATATCTACTTTAGGTTTAGACGCGGCATGAGGAGAACCGACAACAAATTTTGCATGATCACTCGGCAAATCATCATGACATGACCCACATCCAACACTAACATGCGTCCATTTGGTATCAAACGATTCAGTCTGCGGATTATAGTTTCGAGTAATGTCATCAGAATGGCAATCTGCACACATGCCATTCCAGTTTTGAAGTGGCTGCTGCCAATGAAGGCGATCTTGAGGCGTAATATCCTCTTTATAAAGATGCATCCAACGCTGACCGCCCTCTTGTTGCGTGCGGGTATCCCACGCAAAAGGCAAAACATGCACATGACCATTACCTGTACTGACCAAATATTGTTGTAACGGATACACCCCAAAAGTATATTTGACCTCATAAAACACCGCGCTCGCCTCATCGTGCTCACTCCCGCTCCACACTTTTGCGGTATAACGATGATTATTAACCGAAAAGCGAGCAAACTGAGACAGATGATTAGCTTGGGTATTGTTGAAATCGGCCTCAACCGATTGCGCATTTGGTAATAGCATCGCTTTCGCATGGTGCGACGCTTGCCATTGTTCATGCTGGGCCTGATGACACGTTGCGCACGCCTCTGGACTGAAGCCTTTTTTTAGCCCTAGTCCTGGCGCACCCGCCGGATCTTCTTTTTGCCCCCCTTCAACCTCTTGCGCCAATGCGGGCACAGTCGATGAATACACCTTTGAAGGGGTCGGTTGCGCCTGAGCTACAACCGGAAGAAGGGTAAGTATCCACAGCAGTATGAAAATAGCGCTGTGGATAACATAATTTTGCGGGCGATTGACTCGATGTAAACCACTGAGATTAAGCATAACGTGAATAAACATGATTCTGCATCAAGCCAAAAAGACTTAACCCTCTAACTGAGCCAACCAAGCTTTTTTGTACGCTTGAATATTTTTTAAGCTAACCACAGGCGGCTTCTCTAAATCGAAGTTTTTATGCTCGTCCTCCCAATGCGTTAAGCTGGCACAACCCTGCACCGTGCCCGTTGCGTCGGCCGATAACCACACAAGCTGCTCGTCACGTAATTGCGAAAGCAAACCACACATTAGCGGGTTTTGTAAAAACGCACCTTCAATAAATATATCGCCGACAGATTGTAATTTATCCAACTGGTAATCCATCATTAACGCACAATAAAGCGTTGCCAACGCCGCGCCACTGCCAGCTGCTTTCATCACATCAGCATCGCGGTTGACAAATTCCGATTTACGACCACCAAATGGGCCACTGCCATCGCTAAAATCAGGCAATGCAAACACATCTTGATCGATTAAAGATTGCAACAAAGACGCATCAAAACTGTCGCCAAAACGACCACCTAATGTTTTGCAAATACCTTCAAACTCTCGGCCACCCATAAAGCGCGCACAAGCTACAGGCGTATTCGTCACATCGACGTTAGCAAGCATATCTTTAGCGGGGTCGAGATTATCCGTAAATACGCCCGAGGCCATTAAGATAGTCCACGTACCTGTCGAAATAACAGTAAATGGCTTGCTTGACTGCTTTAGCTTATAACGCAAAAAGCTTGCATTACTGTCATGCACACCTACATAGACTTTACAGCCAGCATCTAACCCCGTTTGAGTGCTGACTTTTTCAGAGATCACGCCTACGGTATCCCAGGCAGGTTTAATTTCTGGGAATAATTTACTCCAACCTTGACCATCAACGAGTGATGAGTAATTTTTGTCATCGGGATACCATAAATCGGTATGACAACCCAATGATGTCACCTCTGAACATAGCGCTCCGGTTAAATGCCACGCCCAATACTGGGGGTAACATAAAATATCGGTCGCCTTGGCAAACGCTTCGGGAAAAGTGCGCTGTTGCCAAAATAGCTGGCGGCCTAAATTCAAACCAGCGGGCAAGCTTGGCGAGTAGGTGCGAGCAAAATCGGGACGCGCTTTTTCGTACTCACTGTTTAACTCTTCAATACCTGCAAATTCATAATCTAGTACGGGCATAACAAGCCCATCTTCATCATCCACTGCATTGCGGTTTATTAATGCCGCTGTTGCACCATGCGTTGTAATCGATATAGATGAAATATGATATTTATCGGTTAGCTCAAGTAATGCCGACTTCATCCAAATCCAAATACCTTTAACATCGGCATGGGGGTACAAATCTTCGTTAATCACATTATTTGATCGAGACGTGCTAAATACTGACTCACTGGTTGCACTCAACACATGCAATTTAACGTTTGTTTTGCCAATATCGAGGACTAAACAGCAATTTTCGAGGCGCTCTTGAGCGGCAGTAGATAATGGAGCAGACATAAAAAAGTTCTTATTAGTAAATGAATAAAAGTTTAACGCTCGCAGCGATAACTGAACTGGGAGCGATTGACATTAACAGCGCAAAATACAACTTACATGCGTAAGCAGTAGGTACAATTACATATAACTAAAGACACCCCACCGCCCATTAAAATTACGATGATTTAGTCATCGACAACAATCACCTCGACACCATTATCTTCAAATAACGACACGTACTTTTCAGTAACACCGCTATCGGTAATAATAATATCCACATCAGAAAGCGGGCAGAGAATCAAACTGCTTCGCAAGCCAATTTTAGAGCTATCGGCCAGCACAACTAACTTTTCGGCCTGTTTTTTAAGCTTTTGTTCTGAGCGTACCAGCAGAGGATCGGCCTCCATTACACCAAACTCCCCAATACCTGGCGTTCCCATGAACATTTTGGTGCCATGGTAATTCGGGATGGAGTCGTTTTCAAAGGAGCTTAAAATAATACTCTGCTGGCGATACAGCTCACCGCCAGGCAATGTGACCTGTAACTCGCTAATTTGCGACAACTCGTACGCTAAAGCAAACGAGTTGGTCAGCACTTTTAAGCCCTCACGCTTTGCCAGCTCATCTTTCATCATAAACGTGCTGCTTCCACCGTTAATAATGATAGAGTCATCAGGCGTGCACAACGACACGGCTTTAGCCGCTATTTTTGCTTTACGATCTTGGTGCTGAGTCACATCCACCTGAAAATCGCTACTTTGTAAATTGCGACGATCAACTTCAAAGGAGCTAATTGATAAAGATTCTGCCCCGCCGCGTATTTTCATTAGCAGTTTTTTTTGAGCAAGCTTGGTCAAATCGCGTCGAATGGTTGCTTCAGAAGCGTTTAATTTAACCGCTAGCTCGTGCACAGAGGCAAAGCCTTGACCGGCCAAAACCTCAAGCAGTAAATGGTGGCGTTGTTTTTCTAGCATTTTAGTGGCGTACCTTGTGATTTTGTCATTTTTATTATTACGCTTTTAGCCATATTGCCAAGCGATTAATGTTTTCAACTGGTCATATTCACGCATTATCAACCACAATGCAAATGACTACAAGTGATTAAAAATGCAATCAAATGATTGACACCGCGTAGAGCTGATGTAACATGTGCGCACTCATTATTCTAATAACTGAAATTAATACGCACCATCTCAACCCATCAAATGACGATATTCGTTTTAGTGAAGACGTTTTTTGACCCCACAATACGAGAAGAGAAACCATGACAAGCAAGCTTCAAAGTCTCTGGAACGACGATACTGCATCGTCTATGAGCGAACCAGAATTACTGCAATACCGTTCTAACCTACTTGGTTCAGATTTACGCATCACTAACTACGGTGGCGGTAACACTTCTGCAAAAATCACCATGACTGATCCACTTAACGGCCAAGATGCCGAAGTATTGTGGGTAAAAGGTTCGGGTGGCGATCTTGGCTCTATCGAGCTAAATGGTTTTTCTACTTTATATATGGACAAGTTAAACCAGCTTAAAGATTTGTACCGTGGTCTTGAGAACGAAGATGAAATGGTCGGTTACTTACCGCACTGTACATTTAACTTAAACCCACGTGCAGCCAGTATTGATACACCTTTGCATGCTTATATCCCTAAAGCACACGTCGATCACATGCACCCCGATGCAGCGATTGCAATTGCTTGTACGAAAAACTCTAAGCAGCTAACTGAAACCGTTTTTAACGGTGACATGGGCTGGTTACCTTGGCAGCGCCCAGGTTTTGACCTTGGTTTAAAACTAGAAGAAGTTGCACGCTCAAACCCTAAGCTTAAAGGCATTATGCTAGAAGGCCACGGCATTTTCACTTGGGGCGACACAGGCAAAGAATGCTATTTAAATACGCTTGCCATTATTCAGCAAGCCGCCGATTGGTTAGAAGCCAATAAAAAAGGCGAGAACTTTGGCGGCGTTGCTATCGACGTTGACTTTGGTGAAGCAAAACGCGGTAGCGTTGCCTCACAACTTATGGTTCAAATCCGCGGCAAGATCACAGGTGATCAACGTAAAGTTGGCCATTTTAACGATTCAGCCGAAGTACTTGAGTTTGTAAACTCTAAAAACTTAGCGCCTTTAGCGGCACTTGGCACATCTTGCCCAGACCATTTCTTGCGCACAAAAATTTGCCCGTTAGTGGTTAATTTTGATCCAGCAGCAAGCGATTCAGACGCAGAATTAGAAAAAACAATTGCTCAACTTGACGGCCAGCTAGAAGAGTACCGTCAAGGCTACGGCGATTACTACAACAAATGTAAGCGTGATAACAGCCCCGCTATTCGCGATGCAAACGCCATTGTTTATTTGGTTCCCGGCGTTGGCATGATCACATTTGCTAAAGATAAAGCCACAGCACGTATTGCTGGCGAGTTTTATGTTAATGCTATTAACGTTATGCGTGAAGCAAACGGCGTTGACACTTACGTTGGTCTAGATATTCAAGAAGCCTTTGATATTGAATACTGGTTATTAGAAGAAGCTAAATTACAACGCATGCCAAAACCTAAAAACCTAGCGGGCCGTGTTGGCTTTGTTACAGGTGGTGCTGGCGGTATTGGTAAAGCAACGGCACGCCGTTTATTAGGTGAGGGCGCATGTGTCATGCTAGCCGACATCGATCAAACGGCTCTTGACGGTGCTGTTGAAGAATTAAGCGCTGAATTTAGCAGCGATGTTGTACGTGGCGTTATCTGTAACGTTACAAGCGAAGAAGCGGTACAAGCAGCTTTTGCTAAAACATCACTTGAGTTTGGTGGTTTAGATATTCTTGTTTCTAACGCAGGTATTGCTAGCTCATCACCATTAGACGAAACAACATTAGCGTCATGGAACTTGAACATGGATATCCTTGCGAAAGGTTACTTCCTTGTATCACGTGAAGGCTTTAAGATCATGAAAGCACAAAACACAGGCGGTTCTATGGTGTTTGTTGCAAGTAAAAACGGCCTTGTTGCTTCTGCTAATGCATCGGCTTACTGTACTGCAAAAGCGGCTGAAATTCAGTTGTCACGTGCGGTTGCTCTTGAAGGCGCGCCTTTAGGTATTCGCTGTAACGTTGTGAACCCAGATGCCGTATTACGTGGTTCTAAAATCTGGACGGGCAAGTGGCGCGAAGAACGTGCAGCAGCATACGACATGGGCGAAGACGATCTAGAAGCACATTACCGCTCACGCAGCATGTTAAAACTGAATGTTTTCCCAGAAGATATTGCTGAAGCAATTTACTTCTTAGCCGCTGATACAGCGTCTAAATCAACGGGTAACATCATCAACGTTGATGCAGGTCACGCACCTTCATTCACACGTTAATACTTTTTAGCCCGCTTTTTGCGGGCTTTTTTACAACTTAATAGGTTAGTATCATGACAGCACGTATTGATAAAGCGCTTATTGCCGATAGCAACAGCGCACTAGAAACAGCCCTTCAAGAAGATTACGACGCATTAGGCGTTAAACTTGCTCGTGAAGGCATTAGCATTGACGACATCACTGAAAAAGCAAAAACCTTCCAAATTGCTGTTCCTTCATGGGGCACAGGTACGGGCGGCACACGCTTTGCTCGTTTCCCTGGTATTGGCGAGCCACGTAACATCTTTGAAAAACTAGAAGATTGCGGCGTCATCAACGATTTATCACAGTGTACAGAACGCGTTTCTCCACACTTTCCTTGGGATAAAGTAGACGATTTTAAAGAACTTAGAGGCGCGTCTGACGAGTTAAACCTTAAGTGGGATTCTATTAACTCTAATACTTTCCAAGATCAGCCAGATCAGAAGCATTCGTTTAAATACGGCAGCTTGAGCAACACGAGCAAAGATTCTCGCGATACCGCTATTGCGCACAACATCGAGTGCATCAAGTGGGGTAAAGAGCTAGATTCAACAACCCTAACAGTATGGGTTGGCGACGGTTCTAACCACCCAGGTCAGCAGCATTTCCAACACGCTTTTGAGCGCTACTTAGAAAGCATGAAAGAAATTTACGGCGCATTGCCTGCTGATTGGGAAATGCACATCGAGCACAAAATGTTCGAGCCTGCTTTCTACTCAACGATTATCCAAGATTGGGGTTCCAACATCCTTGCTGCGATGGAACTTGGCCCTCAAGCAAAATCGTTAGTTGACCTTGGCCACCATGCGCCAAACGTTAACATCGAAATGATTGTTTCGCGTTTGATTCAATTCAAAAAATTAGGTGGCTTCCACTTCAACGACAGTAAGTACGGTGATGACGATCTAGACAGTGGTTCATTGCACCCTTACCAACAGTTCTTGATTTTCAACGAGCTGGTTGATGCAGAATACCGTAACCAAGAAGGTTTTGGCCCTAACTACATGCTTGATCAATCACATAACGTGACTGACCCGATTGAAAGCTTGATGAACTCTGCGGCTTCTGTTCAGCGCTCTTACGTTTCAGCATTAATTGTTGACCGTAAAGCACTTAGCGGTTACCAAGAAGGCAACGACGCGATCATGGCAAGCAATACGCTTAAATCTGCGTTTACGACCGACGTTAGCCCTATTTTGGCGATGGCGCGTAAGCAGAAAGGCGGCGCAATTGACCCAATCGCGGCCTACCGTAAAGCCGATTACCGTGCAACTGTTGCTAAAGATCGCCCTGATCTTGGTGGCAGCCGTTCAGGTATCGTATAAACCGATTTTTACCTAGCTGTTAAACTTGCCAAGACATTTGATGATTAGGCAAGATATTTGCTCGCTAGGCAAGCCATTCGGTGAATAGACGTGTGCTGTATATTGCAGCACACTCTATATGATAGATTTAAGAATAAGTTTTATCTTTTTCAACTGTTTTATCAACAACGTTACACACTTAACATAATAAGATCGTCAAAAAAGCTATAAAACATAGCAATAAAAATAAAGGTTGGTCATTAGCCTCGCTATTTATGCCACCAACAATAAGAACAACAACGCAGTAAAACCAATAGGACTTTCCATGAGCACAGCAAACGAATTTGAAACGTCGCCTGTTGCACCTAACCAACTCCAACCTGCAAAAAACTTTGCTGCCAGTTATTCTGGTGAGCACGTTGCCGGTACTGAGTTTGTTATTGGCGCACTTTTTGTTTCTTGGGGCGTATCTACCCAAGACCTTATCCTCGGCTTAATTATCGGTAATTTATTTGCCGTTTTAACATGGGGCTTAATTACCGCACCCATTGCCACCAATACCCGCTTAACGCTTTATGCCTACCTAGAAAAAATAGCTGGCCCCGGCACCGTCAAACTTTACAGCGTGGTAAATGGTGCGTTATTTGCCATTTTAGCTGGCGCCATGATTACCGTATCGGCATCGGCTGTACGTGTACTATTTGATATTCCGACGCAACAAGGCTGGTATCCAACCGATATTCGCTTTGTGTTAATTGCGTTAGCCGTAGGCGCTGTGGTTGTTACCATTGCCATGAAAGGCTTTGAGAAAGTCGCACGTTTTGCCGAAGTATGCGCACCGTGGATGATATTAATGTTTGGCGTAGGTGCATTAGCGCTGATCCCAACATTGGTTGACGCCACCGCAGGCGTAAGCAGCATGACCAGCATCGCTGACTTTATGGCTGTAGCCGACAGTAAAATTTGGATACACAAACCTGAAGAAGGCATTGGCATGCTACATGTTGCCGCCTTTGCGTGGGTTGCCAACCTAGCCATGCACGGCAGCTTGGGCGATATGACATTACTACGCTTTGCGAAAAAATCGAAGTACGGTTATTTCTCTGCGCTAGGAATGTTTATTGGTCACTTTTTCGCTTGGATTTGTGCCGGCATCATGGGTGCAGGCGCAGGTATATTGTTACAGCGCGACGGCTTAGACCCCGGCGATGTGGCCTCGCAAGCATTGGGTGCGGTGGGTATTTTAGCGGTGATTATTGCGGGCTGGACTACCTCTAACCCCACAATTTACCGTGCTGGTTTAGCTTTCCAATCGATTAACTACAAGTGGAACCGCACTAAAGTAACCATCGTGGTAGGTGTTGTCACAACGATAATCGCATGTTCACCAAAGGTATTCAGCGGCTTGCTAGGTTTTGTTGGCTTGATGGGTATTTTACTTGCCCCTGTTGGTGCACTGATTGTGACCGAGCATTGGATCTTCCCCAAAATTGGTTTAACGCGCTACTGGAGTAACTACCAAAATAACACCACCAACTTTGCAGCGGTTATTACGTGGTTTGCAGGTGTTGGCCTTGCTGTTTTATTGGGTGAATATGGATTAGGGCTTTTACACCTATTCTATTTGCTTATCCCTGTTTGGGTCTTTTCTACCGTGCTGTATATTGTATTGGCAAAAGCAATGGGCGCAGGCAATGCCTTCCCTGAAGCGATTGAAGCAGAGAAAAAAGAAACAGCCCGACGCGACGCTGAAGCGCAATACCTTGCCTCTGGCGGCAAAATTAACGATACCAGCACAGAAAAATCAGGGATTGAAAAAATCTCACAAATAATCAGTTACGCCTCGTTAGCTGCGTGTGCTGTGATTGGCGTGGGGACATTTACCGGTGCGTTTACGCTTGAGCAACTGCGTTTATGGTTGATCTTTCCTACTATTACGTATTTTGCCGCAGCCACATTTGCGATTGTTAAAGGCAACAGTAAAACGGCTTAATACGTTAATTTTATACATGAAATACCCGATATCCCCGCCATTGAGCGGGGATTTTTTTATCTGCATTTTGACTCATACCCACGCGTGAATCTCACAACGTCACAACAACTTAAGCACACTATTAACGAGCATCCCTTTTATCGTCTTGCTCAAAACAGCATGTTTGAGTATCCGATAACACGCGAATTTTTGCGTCATCAAAACTTCCCTTAAATATAATTTCACCGAAACCACTCATATTAAGCAGCTCTTTTCGTGAGCCATCAAAGTGGCGGCTTTTAATCCGCATACGCCTTCTTTTGGTAAACCAATTTAACGGCGACCAGCTTGCATATAAATAATGGTTTAACGCATCGAACACCGATAACAATGTATGAGGAAAGGTATTTTTTAACCCGCTAGCCGTCACCTGCGTGATTTTCGCGCCTGCGGTTTTTTGGCGAATACGCACATCGTATACAAACGAGTAATGCACATCGCCAGATAAAATCATAAACTCAGGCGGTGTTTTTTTGTGCCTAAAAATATTGAGCAGTACATTAGCGGCACCCGGATGCGCCATCCAGTTCTCGGCATCGACTAACAGCGGATAACCAAAAAATGTAAATAACTTTTGAATACTCTCAATAAACTTAACGCCAAACATGGGCGCAGGCGAAATAATCACCACTTGCTCTTGATCAATAAGCTCTTGCTGAAGCTGGCTCAGGCTTTCCCAATCCATTAACCCAGACGGCTTATTGGCATTGGATTCTGATCGCCAGCGTTGTGTACGGGTATCGAGCACCACTATTTTTGGCTCGGTGGGCAAGCTGTAATCCCAGCGCGACCAAGCTAAAAACGTATCAATTAAGGCATCGTGATCAGCAAAGCCCGTGTCGCTAGCGTGATCTTGCAACGCATCAAGTAACGGTTTGTGCTGCTTCGGCGCGTTGCCACCCCCTTGGCACAAACCGTATGCTAGCAAGGCGTTGCCAATAATACGTTTCGAAAAACCATTGCCGTAGGCGGCTTCTTCCCAACCACGGGTCAGGTTCCAATCGTCGGTAACATCGTGGTCATCAAACATCATATACACTGGCAAGTGCGCAAATAGTTGCCTCACTTTAGATAAGCCGCTTTTAAAAACCTGCAATTGCTGAGCGTGCTTCGCTGCGAAGTCTTTATCTTTTTGCGTGTAATGCTGCGCTAATGCGGTTTGATAGGCTTTATTTTGCTGATCAAAATCGACCCATTGCCACGGAATATCTGACCATACCAATAAATACTGGGCAATAATTTCACTTAATGTAATGGAGTGATTAAACGCATGCGAAGAGGTAAAAATGGGCTTGCGCGCACCTTTAAATACTTGCTCGTAGGTGGTTTGCGCGGCGGCATCGCTGGGTAATAGCGCATGACGTTTGTTATAACAATGTGGGTGCGCAAGTAATGCTTGGGTAGAATTTACCACCGCGTCATCCCACCGCTCATCAAATAACTCAAGCTTAGCCATCACTTGATGCACCGCAAGCAACATGGGGCTGGCGACATCGTCGCAGTATATTTGATCACCCGTCATAAAAAAGGCGTCGGGGCGAGATGGCGTAGGCTTATTGGGTGATGAGCAAGAGCCGGAATCTACATCGCTTTTATCATTAAACGCCTGTTCGAGATGATGTGCTGCTGCAACAAGCGCATCGTCGCTATCATGATGCGGCTTGCGACACGAGCCATGCCATAAGCTATCCAGTTTTGTAGGCACATAAAAACTGGGATGCGCTTCATTGGTATACACAACCGAGTCACTATTTTCATGAAACAGCCATGTATTATTGTGGTGGATATCGTAGTGAATACGCGCGCCTACGGGTAATAACACGTTATCAAGCGCAACAAGGTGAATCCAACAGTGCTCACCCATACGCACGCTGTGGGTTGAGATCATGCCATCAAGTGTATCTTCATTTGCCTCATCGCTATTACTCGTACTATTAGCATAAATAACATCATCAAAACACACTGCGGCATCCGACCACACCTTTAAGCGTGCGTCAGCATCAAATGGCACGGTTGTAACCAACCACAGCGTAAACTCGGTGGGCGAGACATGTCTAATCATGGGGCCAGCTATAACGGGCGGTAAGGCTATATCGGTCTCTGTCACAGTCATACTTTTACTCTAATTATGTTCATTATTTCACTATCTATACCTATATAAGTACGCAAGCTGCTTAACCCTAGGCGCTATTTTGTGATGATTTTATTTTTTGATGTATTAGAAAAGCCATGACGCTTGCGCCCGTAATACCGATAAAATCGGCGGCCAAATCGTATACATCAAAGGTGCGCGTTGCGACAAACGCTTGGCTACATTCTTCGATAACAACCAATAGTGCAACACACACGGCCCCGTAATAGACTTTTATGCTTTTTAAACAAAAGCCCTTAAACCGAGACGCTATGATGGCAATAAACGTTAAAAAACCAAAAATACCCACATGGCCTACTTTGTCGCCATACGGTATTACCCGCACCCAATCAAAAAACAGGCTGTGACCACCAGTATTAGCAAGGTAGATAATCCAGACAATAAAAACAAAAAACACAACGCCAACCGCAATAAAAGCTTTGTACATATTTAGCTCACAGGTTTTAAGAAATAACAGCGTGACATTTTCCCATAAAACAGTGATTTGCAGCGTATAATCGGCCAATTAAATGCCAAACTAAATTCGACACACTCAACCTAAAACAAAACCCAAAACAAAACCTACAACACATTTATTAAGGACACACCATGAGCACAGCGTTAAAAACCGTTGCCTTCAAAATGCGCATCAACGAGGGCGCGCAAGCCGAATACAAAAAACGACACGATGAGATATGGCCAGAACTTAGCACCCTACTTAAAGACGCAGGCATTTGTGAGTACCGTATTTTTTTAGATGAACAAACGCGCATTTTATTTGCAATCATGCAGTGCCCGGTTGATTTTGACGGCGATAAACTTGCCGCTCAACCTGTGATGAAAAAATGGTGGGATTTTATGGCCGATATTATGGAAGTGCATGACACCAACGAACCAATCAGCCACCCGCTAACCGATATGTTTTATATGCCTTAGCACCTATTGCTGAACATTTTTGTACTTTGCCTTGTGTACTTTACCTTGTTAAAAATAAACATCCATTTTAACAAGGTAAAGTATTGCTCCCATCCACTTACCCACCTTTCCGTCTTTTCTATTACATTTAATCCTCATACCGCCAGAAACAAAACCAAATAAAACCACATCGTCGTAATAGTTTGATTAAACTTATCTCACTCATTTAATGATTATTTTTTATAGGTAATACAGTATGCAAACAATGAAAACACGTGCGGCTGTCGCATGGGAAGCCGGTAAACCGCTGTCAATTGAAGAAGTTGATTTACAGCTACCGCAAAGAGGTGAAGTGCTCGTACGCATTGTGGCGACAGGCGTTTGCCATACCGATGCCTTTACCTTGTCTGGCGATGACCCAGAGGGGACGTTCCCTGCTATTTTGGGCCACGAAGGTGCGGGTATTGTTGAAATGGTCGGCGAAGGCGTGACCTCGGTGGAAGTGGGCGATCATGTGATTCCTCTTTACACCCCCGAATGCGGCGAGTGCAGCTACTGCACATCGGGCAAAACCAATTTATGTCAGGCGATTCGCTCAACACAAGGCCAAGGCTTATTACCCGACGGCACCACGCGCTTTAGCCAAAACGGCAAACCGATTTATCACTACATGGGCACATCGACTTTTGCCGAGCACACAGTGGTGGCCGAAATATCACTGGCCAAAATTCCAAAAGAAGCGCCTCTTGAAAAAGTCTGTTTGCTCGGCTGCGGTGTCACCACAGGCATGGGCGCAGTCACAAACGCCGCCAAGGTAAAAGAAGGCGACACCGTTGCCGTGTTTGGTTTGGGCGGTATTGGTTTATCCGTTCTTATTGGTGCGGTGATGGCCAAAGCAAAACGCATTATTGCGATAGACACCAACGCCTCTAAATTTGATATTGCCAAAGAGCTAGGCGCGACCGACGTGGTTAACCCGCACGATTACGACAAACCCATTCAAGAAGTCATTGTGGATATGACCGACGGCGGCGTAGATTACTCGTTTGAGTGTATTGGCAACGTGAATGTCATGCGCTCGGCGCTAGAATGCTGCCACAAAGGCTGGGGCGAATCCGTGATTATTGGTGTGGCGGGTGCAGGCCAAGAGATATCGACCAAACCGTTTCAACTAGTGACAGGGCGAGTCTGGCGCGGCACCGCATTTGGGGGCGTAAAAGGCCGTAGCCAATTGCCCGATTACGTACAACGCTATATGGACGGCGAATTTGAACTCGACACTTTTATTACCCACACCATGCCACTTGAAAATATTAACGAAGCCTTTGACTTGATGCACGAAGGTAAATCTATTCGCACAGTGGTGCATTACTAGGGTGGCCGCCATGCAAGAAACAGCACGCAACAAAATGTTTGGCGGTTGGCAAATTGCCTATACGCATACATCATCACAGTTACACTGCGACATGGCATTCTCGGTCTATTTACCCCCGCAAGCCGACATGCTGAGCGAGGGCGAAACACTGCCAGCGCTTTATTGGCTGTCGGGCTTAACCTGTACGGATCAAAATTTTGCCACCAAAGCCTGCGCACAAAAAACAGCAGCACGGTTAGGCATGATACTGATTATGCCCGACACCAGCCCGCGTGGTGATGACATTCCCGATGACGACAGCTACGATTTAGGCCAAGGTGCGGGCTTTTATGTTGATGCCACACAGACACCGTGGAATACGCACTTCAACATGTACTCGTATATTGTTGATGAGCTGCCCGCACTGGTAAACGCACATTTTAAGATAGATCCAAACCGCATTGGTATTGCTGGTCACTCAATGGGTGGGCATGGTGCATTAATGATTGCGCTTAAAAACCCTAGCGTATTTACCTCGGCATCGGCCTTTGCCCCTATTAGCCACCCTAGCCAGTGCCCGTGGGGAGAGAAAGCCTTTACGGCCTATTTGGGGAACAATCAAGATATCTGGAAAAACTACGACACCGTGCATCTTTTAAACAAAAATCAACAGCCCGTGCCGATGCTCGTTGACCAAGGTTTGGACGATACTTTTTTAGCCGAGCAGCTTAAACCCGACATGCTCGAAGCCGCTGCAATAGCAAAAAGTTATCCGCTGATCATGCGCCAACATCAAGGCTACGATCACAGCTATTACTTTATCGCGAGCTTTATTGACGAGCATCTAGAGTTTCATTACAAACATTGTCATGACTAACGCATTTAAAAGTAGATTGATGACGTCAAAAAAAGCCCCGCTTGCCTAATCGCAAACGGGGCTTTTTCTTTGAGAAGCGCCAATCATTAACGTGAAATCTTAAAACGCTTTTTGATACCCAAGCGTCCACATAGACTGCATCTCCATTTGCAAACCGTTGACATCTTGCTCGATGGGCACAACATACTCAAAGGCAAAGCGGTGACCCGCTAACGCGCCACGAGTAAACGCTGTATTCACGCCTAACTTCACATTAATGAGGTCTCGCCCCGAATTAGCTGGGTCGGCTGTCTGAACAGGTAGCGCAATGGCAGCATCGATACCGTCGATGGCATCACTCGATTTATGCTCTAACCCTAATGAGCCCGATACCGTCTCGCTAAAGCCCAATTGCAACCACGTGTTTATTTTAGTCTCGTCGCCTACGGTGTAGCCTTCGTCGTTTTCACCCGTGCGTAAGGTATACAACGCCTGCGCGCCCCACGCCCAAATACCGCTATTACCCGTGTACGTGACACCCGGCGTCACATCATAAGTGCCTGTGCCCAATTGCATAGGGTAAGGCAACCTACGCAGCGGGCGCATATTCATAGGTGTGAGTGGTCGGCCCTCTTCTGTAATCGAGCCTGTGGGCAAACTTAGCGTAAAGTTACTGTGAAAACGGTGAGTTTCACCCTGAGCTAAGCGGTATAAAATGCCTAATTTTGTATCGCCAATACCGCTTGATTTGCTCTTAAAATCGCCTAAAACAGTGGTCCCCATACCGCCCTGATAAGTACGCAGCGTCATCTCTTTTTTAAGGTAATTCACCATGGCTACCAGTGTGAGATTATCGGTAGGTGCATACATCGCGCCAAACATATGCATGGTGGTGGTCATGTCTTGCGGCACCACGCGTAATGTTGGCGGCATCATGGGCATACCTGCAAAACGGTTAGGCTGAGACGTTACAATATCTTCATCTGATATTGGCGTGCTGCCCAATAAATTGCCCGACATATCCATTTGCATGGCGCGATATGACACCATCCACTCGCCTTTTTTATGCAGGTGATCCCCCATAATACCAATGGGCGCATGCGTACTAGCAAAAGAAGGCTCAAGCGCCTGAGCCGACAATGACAAAGACAGCGATAACAAAAATGAAAATAAAGAAAACGATGGGCGCGCAATGAGCGTCGCACAGCGTGTAAAAGAGTTAAACATAGTATATTCCGTATTTAATAGATAACGTATGCGCACTGTAAAAATACAATGGCTCACATTACGGCCGAGCTAGGTGCTCACACCCATAAGGGTGTGTATTTTCCTAGCTTAACTAAACTGAGTTGACATTGGCTCGGCTCGGCATTGCAAAAATAATCAAAGATTTAAATAAAAGCATAACGATTAAATAGGCGGTGCACGTGATAACGCTAAAACATACAAATTAAACACAGAGGCGACTGGTTGATACCCAAAAAGTAGAGGCAAAAACCGTGTAAATAAAAGCGCTAATAGCCCTATAAGACCAAATACCAACAACTGTAACGCTGCATAGCCGCACAATAGCGCAGTCGCATGCGAAGCATTAGGCTTGTGTTGGGAAGCATTAGGCTTGTGTTGGGAAGAATGGAAGTTGTGTTGGGAAGAATGGGAGTTGTGTTGAGAAGCATCAGCGGTATGAGTTGGCTCAAAAACATGATCACCTTGCTTTTGCAACAATGACTCACTTTGCTTTACCAAGGCTGACTCACCCTGCAAGTGCGACATTAACGCCGCACTTTTGGCATCGCCATGACACAGCCCAAAGCCCATACCTGTATCGGGTGTCACCATAAACCCGGCTGGCATAATCGCCTTAAACAGCACAAAACATATCAACCCAATAAGAACAATGGGCTTAAATAATTGAGCATTGCGGCTAATTTGAGGTTGATGTGTCATCTGAATGGGATATGGCCACTAAGAATTAAATAATAAGGAATAAAGATTAAAGATAGAGCAAACAGAACGGTTATATTAAAAAGCACTTTAAAAGCGCAAAAAACTCATGCTGAAGTATAATAGAAATTCATTTAAACACACGTTAAATAAAGAGAAAAAAATGCAAATCGAAGACAATAAAGTTGTTAGCTTTACCTACACCCTCAAAGAAGCCGATGGCGAACTACTAGAAACAAGCGAGCAAGGTATCCCCATGAGCTACCTGCATGGCCATAAAAACATATTGCTTGGCCTAGAAAAAGGGCTAACAGGTTTGAGCAAAGATGACACCAAAACCATTATACTCGCCCCAGAAGACGCCTATGGTTTTAGACGCGACAACGCCGAACAGCGCATCCCAATTAAACACCTACTCGGCAAACCCAAGCGGTTACAAAAAGGCATGCTCGTTAAAATTAATGGTAAAGACGGCACACTTAATGGCCGCATTTTAAAAGTGGGTAAATTTAATGTTGATGTTGATATGAACCACCCATTTGCGGGCAAAACGCTGCAATTTGACGTTAGCATAGCCAGTATTCGCGATGCAGCACCAGAAGAACTCAGCCACGGCCATGCACATGGAGTGGGCGGTCACCAGCACTAGCCTACTTCTATCTCATATCCATCGCATATACCTTAATAAGGCCCAACGCTAAAAAAATACAGATACATCATGCAAAATTTCATTTTGCGACCATAATTTAAAAACATACTCAAACGTCATACCAAGGCTATCCATGTTGTTAAATATCTTTATAACTCTGAGTGCAATAGCGCTCAGCTTTACAACAACTGCACGCACAATAAAGGTACCTATCATTGATAAAAGATTAACATTTGCCACAGACTTAGTGAGCAAATTAATTCTATCTGATAGCCACTACACCATTACTCAACCCTATAAACACTTTAAAGAAGTAGAGCACAGCCGCGTACTCAATGATATGCGCAATAAAAAAATCGATCTATTCCTATCTATGACAAATAAAGAGTATGAAGAGGAGTTTCAAGCCATTTATATCCCCGTATACCGAGGGCTGCTCGGCATGCGAATTCCCATAATTAAACGCTCAAACACAGACCTGTTAAAAGACGTTAAAAACCTACACGATTTGAAGTCCTTTAAAGCAGGCCAAGGACGACATTGGAGTGATACAAAGATACTCCAGCACAACAATCTTCCAACAATAAGTGAGATAAAATACAGTAACTTATTCAATATGCTACATGCAGGCAGGTTCGATTATTTCCCGCGCGGCATTCATGAAGCATGGAGCGAAGTTGAAGACAGACCGACTCTAGGCTTAGCGGTTGACCAACATATATTGCTTTGGTACCCCGCCCCAATGTATATCTTTGTGCGTAAAAACGATAAAAAACTTGTACAACACTTAAACCAAAGATTTGAAAAAATAATTAAAAATGGTGAATTTAACAACATGTTTTACAACGATATAAATATTCAGACCGCCTTAAAAAAAGGCAATCTGAAAAAAAGAACCATTATAAAGTTAGACGTACCTTTTACCAGTGAATTCACCCCAACACATAGGCCCGAACTGTGGGTATCGACCGCAGAAAACATCAACCCGATATTTATAGCTGAGAGCCCTTAATGACATCTCTATCATCAAAAATTATTATTGCAGTATCTATTTCCATGTCGATCGTGTTAGGCCTTGGGCTGCTGGTCAGTTACAATCACTCGAAGAACCAAGCCTTATCAACACTTGATAAAAACATCAACGACACCATCAGGCAGATCAAGCTTATT
Organism: uncultured Saccharophagus sp.; assembly: GCA_937920545.1. GTDB lineage: Bacteria > Pseudomonadota > Gammaproteobacteria > Pseudomonadales > Cellvibrionaceae > Saccharophagus. The sequence goes on along the minus strand of CAKZUG010000011.1, from coordinate 50,590 downwards.
GCCCAGGAACCTATTTACTCTTACGACTTACCTGTACTTGAAAAAATCGTGAAGTCGTATAAGGATCATACTTATATATCGTCTATTCATATCACGGATCAAACGAATAAAGATATGTCTAGCTTAAATACCAACAGGGAGCCTTTCAAAAAAACCAATAGCAAGATTAATGACGAAAACGGAAAACCAATAGGTCACATCGACATTCAGTTTTCAAAAAAACATATCGATAAACATATTACCACCGAGCTTTGGCACAGTATTCTGACGTTTTTACTCTCTCTCGCGTCAATGATCATTATCGTTAATATTGTTATACATATGTTATTTTTAAAGCCAATAAAACACCTTTCTAACTCAATTAAAAACATTACAAAGGACGCTCAATTCAACCTCAATATAAAAATTGAGAGCAATAGAAAAGATGAAATAGGTGACTTATCTCACCGTGTTAATTTTTTACTAGAGGAAGTCAAAAACACATTAAAAGAGGTTCATACCAGCTTTAACAATGTTAATAACCTTACGCATGATTTTAGCGCCATCAACAAAAAAACAGCGTCTAATATTTTATCTCAACACAACCTAACGGAAGAGTCTCTCAATCAAATTGATCAATTAAACATATCCGCTAACGACATTGTGACGCTCTCTAATGATACATCTAACCAATGCTCTGAAACCTTAAAAATTTCTCAGGAGAGGAAGAACGATGTCGATAAAAATCTAGATATTATCAATAGCCTAGTCAATGAACTCAATAACAACGCAAACAAGGCACGTGAACTCATGCACGCTAGTGAAGCAATTTCTAGTGTATTAGATGTTATTAAAGGTATTGCAGACCAAACAAATTTACTCGCCTTAAATGCAGCGATCGAGGCCGCGCGAGCAGGTGACACAGGTAGAGGCTTTGCGGTTGTCGCTGACGAAGTAAGAACACTTGCAAGGCGCACCCAAGACTCAACACTAGAAATTGAAGAAATCATTGAAAAGCTACAAAAGAAAGCAAGTGAGTCATACTCGGGGTCACAGCGCGGGCAATCGATGATAAACGAGGCGATAGATTTAACAAGTGCCAGCTCTCAATCCTATATTATAATTTCCGAAAAAATCAAAAAAATAAATGATGCAATAAACAGCATTACTCTGTTTGCAACCCAACAACTTAGCCATAGCGAGAGCATATCAAAAAAAATGACTGTCGCATTTGATAGCTCAAAATCACTCTCTATTGATATAGACAGTATTGAAAATCAATCGGAAACGGTCAGTCAGTCGGAAAAAGCTGTATTTTACCAACTAAATAAGTTTAAAATATAGAAACACATAAAATAAAAAAACAATAACGATCAATATCGCCTAAAGTGGTAACGCGCCGTTATATAGACAGACTAAAAACGATTAATGCCAGACTTCATCGCTGACGATCATACCAAACAATGAGAAAAACTAATCGATGCTTAAACGCCCAATAACTCGCTTTATTTTTAATATCAGGCATTATTGGAAGATTTCTTATGTATAGCAGGCAGTATTTTGAAAAAAATAAAATATGCGTCCACTCTTAGTGAACTTAAAATTGAAATAACTTTAGCCTTCTTAGCCATTTTCACTATCGTAGTCATAATTATTAAACCTTACATTATTATTACAAATGACCTACCCATCCACCAAGGTAAAATAGGTTTACGTAGTGATAGTGGCCACGATAAAAACAAAGGCCAAAGTTTTGGAGAGTTTATTGACAATAACAAATTTCATTTTAAATGCACTATCGTCAAGTCTAACTATAGGACGCCTTATTGCGGGTTAGCGATGGCAACAACATCTAGCTGGACAAAGGGCGTCGACATATCAGGCTACGAGTCTATTATATTTGATATCGACTACTACGGAAAATCTAAAACGGCACGATTTTACCTACGCAATTTTAACCCAGACTATTCACACAAAAAAGAAATGTCGACAACCAAGTACCATATCATTGAATTTGAAACAGCATTACTATCTGAGCCTTTTGAGGTGAAACTATCTCATTTTAAAGTTGCAGACTGGTGGATTGCTCGTAACAACATACCATTCGCCTTATCAGGTAATGAACTAACAAATATTGTTATCGCACAGCTACAAACAGGAACACTGACAAAAGGAGGAGAGCAGACATTCAAAATCAACAGTATTAAATTAAAAAAGAATGCAATATCTGACACCCTATTCAACATATTATTTTCATCTTTTTGGCTAACCGCCAGCTTTGTTCTTTTATTGTTAAAAATACTTAAAAAAAACAAAGAGATCAAAAATCAAAAAGTCACTGAAAACAAACTAAAGCAAGAAAAAGAGACGCTCAGTAAAAAAGCACAAACAGATGAGCTAACAAATACGTTAAATAGGCATGGCGCAGACAACCATTTCACGCAGCTTATTTATAGCTATGGCGATAACAGTGATTCCTTTGTCTCACTTATATTTCTTGACATAGACCACTTCAAAAAAATAAATGACAATGCAGGCCATACAGTGGGAGACGCGGTACTAAAAGAGCTCTCTGAACTTATTAGAAACAGAATTAGATCGACCGATAAACTAATACGATGGGGCGGAGAGGAGTTCATTCTAATCTGCAAAAAAACCAAGAATAAAGACGCAGAAAGATTAGCGAAAGCGTTACGCCAATCTATTGAGGAGCATATTTTTTGTCATCGCTTAAACGTTACAGCAAGTTTTGGCGTTTATACTGAAAGGTTGATCAAAAGCACTAATCTCATCAGCATGTCCGACAAAGCGGATATAGCGCTTTATGAAGCAAAAAACACTGGCCGGAACACTGTGATAAATTATAATACTTTTGAAGAGTAAACCTTGTCAAACAATGCATCAATCAGTGATTACCTAAACTCATCACTGATATCGACCCGCTTAAATCACCTCTACTTTACCGCTCTTGGCCGAAGCCAAACCCGCAGTAACGACACGTATATCTTCCAAACCATCTTGCCCTCTCACCAAGTTAGCCTGCTTATTTAAAATTGCCAAGCTGTCATTATCCATCTGAGTCGCTTGCTGGTTGGCAACAGGGATATTTAACCGTTTGCCCGTACTTGTGATGCCTTCTACGCCCACATATTCTTGCATGGGTGATAAGCGATACCAGCCTTTTTCGCACTCAACATGCAACTGATTAACGCGGCTTGTTTGACTGGCTTGGCAAGTTGCATAAACGCCATTCTCGAACTGCAATGTGAATTGCGTGCGCTCATCGGCATGGATAAAAGTGTCTGGCATAGTCGTTACATGCTGCGCCTGAATCGATATGGGGTTCATACCTGTGGCGTACCGCGCGGCATTAATAGCGTATACGCCCATATCGTAAAGACCACCGCCACCGTATTTATGAAACATTTTCCAGTTATCGGCTGGGAATCCTTTACCCGCATAGCCCGCCTCACAAATTAAACTTTTTTGCTTACCAAAGGGTTTGGTTTTAGCGTAGCCAATCACTGTTTGCGTATTAGGTTCATGCTGCATACGATACCCAATGGCCAATTGCACTTTATTTTTAGCGCATGCATCAATAATGTCTTGGCACTCTTTCACATTCATGGCCATAGGCTTTTCACACCAAACATGCTTGCCCGCATCTGCACCAATAACGCTGTATTTTTTATGTAAAAAAGTGGGCAATATTATATAAACAATATCGATATCGGGGTTATCGGCCATAGTATGCATGTTGTTATAGCTGTATACATTGGCATCTTTAATGCCGTATTTTTTTTTCCAAACAGGTATTTTTTCTGGTGAACCAGTCACAATACCGCGCAATTCGCAGTGTTGTGTAAACTGTAAAGCAGGGGCAATAAGGTCGGTGCTGTAATAACCCAACCCCACAAGAGCTACGCCTAATTTTTTTTGTGGTTTATTGTTGTACAGTTGAGATTGCGCAAGAGGAGAAGCTAAGCCAGTTGCGGCGGCAGAAGCCAGCGCTTGCGCTAAAAATCGGCGACGTGTTTGCATGTAGACATCCTATGTTAATCGCTATTAAGATGCGGCCGTTTGGCAGCGCCAGCAAAAATCAAAACTGGCTTCATTTTGCTCGCCGCAGCGCTCGCAGCGCCACGCTTGAGATGTATCAAGTGCTGTATTTAATGATTCAACTATTTCTTTTGCGCGCTCAACATCAGATGAATCCAGTACCCAAACCTCAGGCCATGTATCAATACCCGACAACTCACCAAAACCACTTTGTAGTGTGGTATTTTTGGTTTCACAGACGATACCGGCATGCTCTAATGTGTTTTTTACGCTCTCGACAAGCAAGTTATTTTGATGTGTGTATACCAGCATAATCCCCCCTCTCTTTAAATGGCCTTTCTTTAAATGGCCTTAGTTAGCTGCCTTGTTTTAGCCCAGGTGACAATACCCACACCCAAGCTAACCAGGCCGATAGCAATAGTTAAATTGATCGTAATTACCTCTAAAGTAAAAATAGCACCGCCAAGAGCCGCAATAACAGGCACCAATAGCTGCGCCACTGCCGCAATAGATTTGGGTAATGAAGGCAACACTGCGTACCATAATGTGTATCCAACACCTGAAGCGAGCGCACCAGATAAAACAGCCAGCCAAGCCCCGTAAGCCGACACAGATAACTGCGACCCCGCTACGCACAACAGGACAATGATTAGCGGTAATGTACGCAAAAAATTATAAGCAGTATCGCTTAATGGATGGCTAGACTGCGCCCCCATTAATGTATAGCCTGCCCACGCCACACCCGACACCGCCATAAGAATGACACCGATTAATACCGGTTTATTGAGTGTGGGGTAAACCAATACCGCCAGCCCTGTAAAAGCAATGCTCACCCCCACCCACTCGGCCAAACTCACGGGGATACGCTTATAAATAGCCGCACCAAATAACGTTATTTGCACCACCCCAAACAGAATTAACGCCCCAGCGCCCGCATCCAAATAACCGTAAGCATAGGAAAAAGTAACGGCATAAACAAACAGCATACATGCGCTCAGATTTTTACCCTTACCAATTGATGGCTGCATATCGCTACTATTTGACGATATATTTTGCTTCGATGGCTTACTCGACGTCATAAACGCCATCATTAAAAACAACATCACAATACCCGAGATCAACCTTATCGACGTGAAGCTAGCGGCATCCAATGCATCATCCATTAAAGCCATACGGCTTAAAACAGAGTTGGCGGCAAAAGCCACAAGGGCAAGTAATGTGATGGTGATTAATTTGATCGGTGTGATGGTCGTATCCTCTTGGTGCATCATTCGACAGTCCTTCGATAAAAACAGCATAAATTAACGGGCAGTAAAAATAGTGATAATTATAAAGAACCTATGAAGACTTGACTGTATTTAAAACTAAAAGTGCCTTAGCCTAAATAATATTAATGCTACCACCTCAAAGTGTATTCCCTTACTATGCCCATTTTTCATGAAGAAGCAAAATCTAAATATGAGCGACTCTAGCCCACCGCAACATTCCTTAAATTCGTCAACACAATTAGCGCCACCCGCACACTCTAGCTCTCCACTCGTCTTTATCGTTCTGAGTGTTATGACTGGTTTAATTGGTGGCTTCATTTACCCGTTGCTCAGCTTTTTTTTAGTCGATGAAATCAATATAGAACCCGTTTATATCGGGGTCTATATGGTCCTTGTTACACTATCTGGCTTAACAGTAAGCCAATTTTTTGGCCGCCTTGCCGATAATGGCCGCAACCCAAAACATATGTATATTATTGCCAATATTGGCATTATCCTCGCACTCTGCGTATACGCAAATACGCAGAGTTTTACAGCCGTATTACTGGCAGGCATTGGGTTGATGTCATTGGGTAATGCTAGCATGCCGCAAATGTTAACGCTGGGCAGGCAATGGGCCAACACTCAGCCAAACATAGATATTACGGCTTTTAATGCACAAGTCCGCGCGGGCATTTCTTTTTCTTGGATGATCGGCCCACCGATTGCCTTTAGTATTGTAGCCATATTGGGCTTTTCGGGTGTGTTCTCATTGGCGATGGCCATTGCCTGCGTAGGTATTTTATTTGTGGTATTCATCATACCCACGCCACCGCCAAAGCAGCATACAGAGAACAATACACTGAAGCATACCCAAGCACCGCTCTCGTTTTGGTTTTTAGCTCTGGCCGTTATGATGGGGTCTATGGGGAACAATATGTATACCTCATCGCTAGCGCTGTATACGATTAAAGAGTTGAATTTAGCGAGCTACATGCCGGGAGTATTAATGGGATTAGTCGCAGGACTAGAAATACCCATCATGCTGTGGTCTAGCCGTTTAAGTAAAAAAATCAGCATGACAACGATTATGCTCTGCGCATTCGGCTTTGGTTTTATGTTTTATATCGGTATTTTCTTTGCCTCTGAACTTTGGCACTTTGTTACGTTGCAAGCTTTAAACGCCCTTTTTTACGGTCTGTTTGCGGGCGTAGGCTTAACATTGATGCAGGCTCAACTGCCTAGCAGAGTCGGCTTCACCTCCGCGGTATACTCAAACAGCTTCAAAATAGGTGTTATGTTTGGCGCAACCATAACAGGGTTTATTGCACAATTACTCAGTTTTCAATACGCCAACCTTGGCGCCGCATGCTCATCTGTTTTAGGAGCGTGCTGCTTACTGCTTTTTATTTATACCAATAAAAACGAAAAAAGCACTTAACACGATAAATAAACTAAGACTTCACTACGATAAACTAGGTAATATCACCATAAACACTTACACTTTTAATAAGGGCGTTGATGATAATCACCCTGATCATTAATCGACACCACACGCCAAACCTCTCTGTAACTCACTCTTATATTTTTTGCTTAAATAGCAAACTGGATAAATTATGCTAAACCTCACACCCCAAGGCCAAGTTGTAATCAATGATATTGCACGACGCTATAACCTCAGCCTTGACGCGGTTATACATATGCTAGGCGCAGTCAATAATGGCGGCGGCGGTATGGCGCAATTCAATTGTCCTGAGCTAGGTGGCTCGGGCCAGTGGATGAGCGGTGGTATGACCATGGTAGGCGATATGTTTAATAACGGCCTTAAAAACACCGTCGACAACCTATGTTGTGAGCTCGCCACCGCATTGGTCAACAACCAGATGTACCCTGCCACAGCACAAGGTAGCAGCTCATCTAACCAATGGTGGCCTCAAGATCTAGGCAGTCCATTTAGCAGCGGCGCTCAAAATAACACTCGCTATGCTATTTTCCCACAGCGCTTAGCCGTAGATACCAACGGTATTGTAAAGGTATATGACACACTAGATCACCAAATTGGTGGCGTTAGCCAGCAACAAGGCGGTAATGATTCAGTCACATTTAATAGTCAATTTGGTGCATTTAGCATAGACAGCCTACCGTTAGTCAATGGCGACAACAGCTCTTTGCCGCCGCAAGCAGCAACACCTCAAGCAACACAAAAAATTGAGCAAACGACAGCCTCTCAGGATCAGTTACTCAATACACCCCAAAATAATACAGACAGCCCAGAACAACAGGCAACACAAAACCAAAGTGCAGATCAAATACTGAGCCTAATAGAAAAACTGGCCAGTCTACGCGACGCAGGTGCATTGACTGATGACGAATACAACAACAAAAAAAGTGATTTACTCAACCGCTTATAATGCTGTACCGATCATTTAGATAACATTCTTTTACACACAAAAAAGCCTCGATTATCGAGGCTTTTTTGTACTTGCAACTAACACAAGTTATGGCTTTTCATAGGCCAATTAAAACGGGATATCATCATCAAAATCATCCATACCTTGCGGCGGCTGTGGCGCTTGAGGTGCAGGCTGGTTATTTTGTTGAGGACGTGATGCTTGAGGTTGGCGTGCTGGTGGCTGCTGGGGCGCGCCTTGGTTTGCATAACCGCCGCCTTGTGGATTGCTCATACCGCCACCCATACCGCCTTGCTGATTACCCATACCGCCGCCCATGCCACCGTTATCGTTCCGGCTATCGAGCATTTGCATTTCACTGGCGACAATATCAGTATTGTAACGATCGTTACCCTGCTGATCTTGCCATTTATTTGTACGCAGTGACCCCTCTAAATACACTTTACTGCCTTTGCGTAAATACTCACCGGCTATTTCCGCTAAGCGGTTAAAAAACACCACACGATGCCATTCCGTACGCTCTTGCTGCTGGCCCGTTTGCTTGTCTTTCCACGTTTCTGATGTAGCAATACTAATATTGGTAATCGCCGACCCACTTGCAGTGTACTTTGTCTCAGGATCATTACCCAAGTTACCTACTAAAATCACTTTATTTACGCCGCGCTGCGCCATGCTGCCTCCAAAAATTAATAAGCGCGGCCGCTATTCATAAATAACACCTAACGGCCGCACAAGAAAATAAACATTGATCGCTATTCTAGTTGATTGCCTAAACAGACACCAGACGTAATCGCCCCATGAGGCGAGACGACCACTCTTAATGTAATGTATTTAAACAAGCATCTAATTTTTCACGATTAAAATGGGCTTTATCAACTTTAAGGTACAGCAACTTACTCGAAGAATCCCAGAGCACATCATGTACGCCTTGCACCGCTAATATATCGCCATGCGCATCGTCACTTAACCGACAGCTCGACGGGTTACGTGCGTAATAACTAACACTCAAACTCGTTAAATGTTGCGGACGAGACATAAACATCGCCACCCATAGCCAAGCTAAAGACAGCACCACACCTCCCCAAAACACGCCAGACACACCAAAGTAATTCAGTAAAATACCGCCACCAAACCCCCCAATAAAAGCACCAAAAAACTGAGAGGAAGCATACACACCCATGGCGGTCCCACGCGACCCAACTGGCGACAACTTACTCACCAGTGAAGGTAGCGTCGCCTCGAGTAAATTAAACGCTGTAAAAAATACCACCATACAAAACCAAAATCCCCAATGTCCAACAGGCAACAACGCAAAAACCAGCATACTGATAACCAATGTAGCTACCCCGCTAATAAATACAGGCTTAATCTTTTGTTTGCGTTCAGAGAAAATAATCAACGGAATAATAACTGCCATAGCACAAGCAACCAAAAGTAAATACACCGCCCAATGGTAAGACCGATTCAAGCCAAGGTCTTGCTCCATAATAACTGGCCAAGCCAAAAAGCTCAGCATTAGCAGAGCGTGCAGAACAAAAACGCCAACATTTAAACGCATGAGTTCAATATTTCTTAAAGCCGTTTTAAGTAGCCTCAGTACAGGTGCGCTCTCTCTATTTTGAGTAACCATATTGGGTGTAGGCACAACCCACACAACAATGGCTACACCAGCTATAGCCAATCCTGCACACACGTAAAAAACCAAACTTAATCCACCTACGCCCCCTAAAAAAGGACCTAAGATCATAGCCAGTGAAAATGCAGTCCCGATTGATGCGCCAATTGACGCCATGGCTTTCGTGCGATTTTCGTCGCAGGTAATATCGCTCACAAGCGCCATAATAGTACTCGCTATAGCACCGCTACCCTGTAAGGCCCGACCAATAATCAACCAGACGATACTCTCGGCCATTGCAGCTATCACGCTACCCAAAGCAAATATAAGCAAGCCCGCACTAATAACAAGCTTACGGCTAACAAAATCCGATAACATCCCCAACGGGATCTGGAATAATGCTTGTGTTAAACCATATACACCCAACGCCAAACCCAACATCGTTGGTGTCGCTCCCGCATATTGGTTACCGTAAAGCACCAAAATCGGCAAGACCATAAATAGCCCAAGCATTCTAAACGCATACAAAAGAGACAACGCGCCAACGGCACGAGCTTCATTTTTAATCAACATTAAAAAAAGCTACCTTAAAAAAATTGAAAAGTATAAAAGACGAATAAGAAACAAGATAAGACCTGACAAAACGATAACTAGACGGCTTTTTGAAACACGAAGTACTTTCCGAGAAAAAAACTGACAACAGGTAAAATACTAACCACTAAGAAAAAAGCAACGCGATAATCAAGCTCAAACTTAACTGAAAAAACAAAAAGCAATAAGGTTGATAAACCATAATTACATGCAGCCAGCAATATAAATCTGACAAATGACTGCGCAGTAATTTGCGATCTAAATGTCAATAACGCATGCCCAAGGTAAGATACTACAAACCCCGCCCCAAAACCCATTATATTTGCAACCTGAAGCGACAATCCCATAAAAAAAACGCTGGATATCGCCACACAATAATGACTGAGCGTAGCCAGGCCACCCACCAAAAGAAATACAATAATTTCACGGTGCGCTCTAAACATGGTAAACACGGCATTGATAAACATGACTATACACCTCCAGGCCACACCTTAATATTAATAAAAACACCCTCCAGAAACATCTAGAACCCAGACAGAAAAGCACAAAAAACTAACCCAAAAAAAACAAAATGGCACGAAAAATTACATCACAACAAAATAAATGAAACAAATATAACCAGAACGAAGATAAAAAACATCTTTTATTATATTTAGAAATTTAGTCTACTTTTTTACCCTATATCGTTATATTGTTAGTCCTATAACTTCTCAAAAATGTAAAAAAAAATACATTTTTAGATGTAATATTGATTATGTGACTAACAATTACCGTCAACATAACACCAATATACTATTTAAAACGTTACACCCACATCAATATCAACAAGTGAGACATTTATGGACAATAAGATAAAGCTTTTATCGGCATTAGTATTAACTACGGCTCTTACAGCATGTGGCGGAGGAGGCGGCGGTGGAAGCAGCTCTGACTCATCAAGCTCAAGCAGCTCTTCAAGTAGCTCTTCAAGTAGCTCTTCAAGCAGCTCTTCAAGCAGTTCTTCAAGCAGTTCGTCTAGCGGTGGCGAAACGGGTGGCGAAACACCTCCTCTAGCCATTGATGAGCAAGGCAACATCAACCTTTCTGAGGAACTTTGGGTTGGACAATCAACTGATGGCTCACAGGAGCGTGTTGTTACTGGCGTGCAAGACGATATTCAACTTAAACCCGAAGCAAACGATGACATCTTTTTTACACTACTTCCTGGTTCAACCAATCTACAAGGAGCCAGGGTTGACTTAACACTAGAAGCTGATCAAGGCTACTTAAACAGTAATGCAGATTTACAATTATTTATTCAAAACGGTACTACTTTTGCGTTTGTATCAAGTGCGGATGGGTCATGCTTTATCGATAACACCAGTTATGACGAAAACGGTACCGCTGTATTGATGTCAAGCACATGTAATTTTAATGACCCTACTTTAGATACGCCTCCAACTGGGTCTGGCGAATGGCGCTTTGGTATTCAGTTTAAATCTGACACAGCCGAAGGTGTGACCGACCCAGCCGCTCCAGCTGGTATTGTGCTTGTAATTAGCGCAAAAATCACCCTAGCCGATGGCGAAGTGGTTGTTACTGAGCCTGTACAGTTTGATAGCGAAGGCAATATTGGCCTTTCTTCAACACATTGGACAGGCGGACGTGGCCCCGATGGCGGCTTTGCTCCCTTTAGTGCTGATCAAGAAGATGACTTTAGCGGCGTGAGCTTTGTCGCTGCTAACAATCAAGATGGTCTCTACTCGTTATTAGATGCTACCGAATACAATTTCGACATGGCAGCCATTACACCTGTGGTTGAAGTCGATCAAGACTTTATTGATTCTGGCGCATCAGTTGAAATCATTGTGCAAGGCAACGGCTTCGGTGATCCAGCCTTCTTTGGTGGTTTTTTCGGTTGCACTACCGCCGCTACAGCATTTACTGCCAATACTCCGCTCACCATTACAGGCTGTACCGTTGACAGCGACCAAATCCGATCGGCTACGCCAGCCGAGGGCGATCAGTTTCGTGTAGGCATTCGTGTGTTAACAGGTGAATCCGGTGTAGCACCAGCAGGTAAAGTCACTGTTCGTGGTTACAACGTGAGTTTCGCAACTGAGACTGAAACTGCGCCATAAGTATATTTGACTAATCGCTAGCGATTAACTCAAAGGCGCCTTTATGGCGCCTTTTTTATATCTGCAGATTTGTTTACGTCTAAAGAGCCATCCAAACAAATTTTGAATAAGCTTTATTCACCCTCAAATCTCACCACCAACGTGCCATATAACCAACACTACAATATTATTACCAATCTCAGCCCACTTCCCCAACGTACATTACATTTTTACGCTCCCTGCCATTATACTACTGGCTTTTACTCTCTTTAAGGTTCCCCATGGTAGATAAAATTGTACTGCGTGGTGCGCGCACGCATAATCTCAAAAATGTCGATTTAGATTTACCGCGCGATAAGTTAATTGTTATTACGGGGTTATCTGGCTCGGGCAAATCCTCATTAGCGTTTGACACCCTTTATGCAGAGGGTCAGCGCCGTTATGTTGAATCACTCTCAACATATGCCCGCCAGTTTTTATCCATGATGGAAAAGCCCGATATCGATCATATTGAAGGTTTAAGCCCTGCTATTTCTATCGAGCAAAAATCGACCTCTCATAACCCGCGCTCGACAGTGGGTACCATTACTGAAATTTACGATTACCTAAGGCTGCTTTTTTCACGCGTAGGGGAACCGCGCTGCCCCGAGCACAACGAGCCACTTGAGGCACAAACCATCTCTCAGATGGTCGATAACGTGATGACACTGCCCGACGGCAGCAAAATCATGCTGCTTGCACCGGTAATTAAAGACCGTAAAGGCGAGCATTTACACACACTCGATAGCCTACGCCGCGAAGGTTTTATTCGTGCTCGTATTGATGGTCTGGTGGTTGATTTAGACGATGCACCAACCCTTGATAAAAAGAAAAAACACACGATAGAAGTCATTATCGACCGCATAAAAGTGCGCGACGATGTGCAAATACGTCTTGCCGAATCGTTTGAAACCGCCATTGGTCTAGCCGAAGGCGTAGCTATTGTGGCCGATATGGACGGCGAAAGAGACGACCATGTTTTTTCAGCTAAGCATGCATGCCCAGTGTGCGACTACTCATTAACCGAGCTAGAGCCACGCCTGTTCTCGTTTAACAACCCCGCAGGCGCGTGCCCAAGCTGTGACGGCTTGGGTATTAAACAATATTTTAGCGACGAAAACGTGGTGCAGTTTCCTGAATCGTCATTAGCCGAAGGCGCGATACGCAGCTGGGATAGGCGTAACCTGTACTACTTCCATATGCTGTTATCGCTCGCCGAGCATTACGACTTTGATGTTGAAACGCCTTGGGACAAACTCACCAAAGCGCAACAAAAAGCCATTTTACATGGGTCAGGCAAAGAGCAGATCGACTTTAGCTATGTGAATGACAAGGGCGATATCTATAAACGTAAACATCCATTTGAGGGCATTATCCCTAATATGGAGCGTCGCTATAAAGATACCGAATCCAACTCGGTGCGCGATGAGCTAGGCAAGTACCTTACTTCGTCAAAATGCCCAAGCTGTAGCGGCACACGACTGCGTAAAAATGCACGCCATGTATTTATTGATGAACGCACACTGCCTTCTATTACGGAGATGCCTGTAGGCGAAGCCTTGGCGTATTTTACCAAACTCAAGTTTAAAGGCGCAAAGCGCGATATTGCCGATAAAATATTAAAAGAGCTGCGTGACCGTTTTCAGTTTTTAAATGACGTGGGGCTAAATTATTTAACACTTAACCGCAGCGCCGATACCTTATCGGGCGGTGAAGCACAACGTATTCGCCTTGCCAGCCAAATTGGTGCTGGGCTGGTTGGCGTGATGTATATTTTAGATGAGCCATCCATTGGCCTGCATCAGCGAGATAACGACCGTCTACTCAAAACATTGACGCATTTACGTGACTTGGGCAATACCGTGATTGTGGTTGAGCACGACGAAGACGCTATTCGCCAAGCCGATTATATTGTGGATATTGGCCCAGGCGCGGGTGTGCACGGCGGACAAGTTATAGCACAAGGCGATTACGAGACCATATCAAAAGCCGAAGGCTCACTAACAGCCGATTACCTTACCGGCCGCAAATGTATTGAAGTACCCAAAAAACGCCACGCCGCAAAAGACGATAAACACATCACAATTGAAGGCGCCAAGGGCAATAATTTACAAGACGTGACGATTAATATTCCGATTGGCGTTATGACTTGTGTAACGGGCGTGTCGGGTAGTGGTAAATCGACATTAATCAACGGCACACTTTACCCACTTGCGGCCACAGATTTAAACCGCGCAAGTACGCTTAAAGCCGCAGAGCATACAAAAATCACTGGCTTAGGTTTATTGGACAAATGCGTTGATATCGATCAAAGCCCGATTGGCCGCACACCACGTTCTAACCCTGCAACTTACACTGGCATTTTCACGCCAGCACGCGAGTTATTTGCAGGCACGCCAGAAGCACGCTCACGCGGTTACAAACCGGGCCGTTTTAGCTTTAACGTTAAAGGCGGGCGCTGTGAAGCATGCCAAGGCGATGGCGTTGTAAAAGTAGAAATGCATTTTTTACCCGACGTTTATGTGCCGTGTGATGTATGTAAAGGCAAGCGCTACAACCGCGAAACGCTTGAGATTAAATACAAAGGCAAAAATATTCACGAAGTATTGGATCTTACAATAGAAGACGCCTTCCACTTTTTTGATGCTATTCCAAGTATTGCAAAAAAACTTCAAACGTTAATGGATGTAGGTTTATCGTATATTCGCTTAGGGCAAGCCGCTACCACGTTATCTGGCGGTGAAGCGCAACGCGTAAAACTGGCTAAGGAGCTATCGAAGCGCGATACAGGTAACACGTTATATATTTTAGATGAACCCACAACCGGCTTGCATTTTCATGACATACAGCAATTATTAGTTGTCTTACATCGCTTGCGCGATCACGGCAACACAGTTGTGGTCATTGAGCATAACCTAGATGTGATTAAAACGGCCGACTGGATTATCGACTTAGGCCCAGAAGGCGGCAGCGGCGGCGGAACTATTGTGGCTAATGGTACGCCAGAAAACATCGTTAAAGTGAAGGCCTCACATACCGGTAGGTTTTTAAAGCCGTTGTTGAAAAAATAGATAAGACATAGTTAAAATATCGTCTAAATAATAAAAAAGCCCTTAGCTTGTCAAAACTAAGGGCTTTTTTTGCTAGGCAATCTCTGATTCTTAGCGATTAAAACACTTAACGACCCGCCTCTAAAATAGGTAAGCCAGCTTCAGTAGGTATATAAATTCGCTCGCCTTTACCCTCTTGTAATCCTTTGATCCAGATATATCTCAAGTACTGCTCATTATTTTTTAAAGACTCGCCAATAATACGGTTGGCTTCTGCGGCGGCTTTGGCTCGCTCGATATCAGCTTTACCTTCGGCGCGGGCTTTAACCAGCTTCGCCTCACCGTCTGCCTCGGCCAATGTCACTCTGGCTTTTGCTTGCATAAGAGACGCTTGCTCACGTGCTTTGGCTTCTTCAATTAAAATCTGTTTTGACCACTGCGCTTCTTTCAATGCGGCTCTGCCGCTTAGTTCTTGACGATATACATTATACTTTGGCCACAGCCAAAACATCAGCACCAACAAAATAATACACAATAAAAACATAACAAGCATGCTACCTAATGCGATAGCCTGACGGTTCTGATACATATCCACTCCATTAAAAAACGCTATAAAAAAAGGCCATTAAAGCGTATGACCAGAACGAGATAAATACTGCAAGCGTGCCAAATCAATTAAAGCCAGCAACCACACAACCCAAAAACCCCACCAACAAATAGCCAAACGACCTTTTACCACAAGCTGAATTTGCTCATGTATGTAAGTTTGAATCTGAGAAAATATTAACTCGCCCGCTACAATTTTGTTAGCTGCATCACTCGAAATACTGAATATAGCTGATAAGAAAAAAGCAACAAAAAATAGGCTTACACCCATTATTAAATAACCTGTTATTTTTTTATCGATAGCAAGGTGGCCTGCGCCCGGCAAAACCAATACAGATAATAAATAAGAATTTAAGGTAACTTTTTTTACTTTATTATTTTGCATACAACCTACTAATCGACATTATATAATTTTTCAGCGTATTCTTTTGCAACGTCACTCCAAGTAAAACGTGTAGCCTTAGCGCTTTTTTGTATTTTTTTATATTCATCCTGCTTTGAAGTAAACATAGAAATAGCTGTGTTAAATAACGATACAAGCTGTTTTGCTTTATGCGTATCGTCCTTACCAGAAAAAACAAAACCATTTTTATTATGTGCGACGGTATCTTTTAACCCTCCGACGCTACTCACTAAACAGGGTTGCCCTGCTCGCATGGCAAGCAACTGGCTAATACCACACGGCTCAAATGAACTGGGCATTAAAAATAAATGACCATAAGAATACATTTTATTTGATAGATCTTCATCATAACCATTAAGGAAAATAAAATGTTCATACTCTCCCATTCTGATACAAAGTTGCTGTTCTATTTCGGTACTACCGCTGCCCAATAAAATAAATGTCCCGCTGCCTTTTAATGCATCAAGTAGATCATCAATAACTACACGGCCTATTGATGTTGGCGTCAGTAATAATCGGGCTTTTTGCTCTGTTAAACGCCCCACGGAGGTTATAGTCAAACCCGCTGTTTTTTTAGTATGCCATGCAGCAAGGTTATGCTGAGCTAAAAAATGTGTACTTTTTAGCTGCGGTGTTTTAGCTACCCACTTTAAAAGGGCGGCATGAGCAACTTTTACTAAAGTGTCTTTAGACGGTCTTCGCCCAACTTTAACGCCATAGTCACAACCATTTAAAATACCAATTAATTTTTTCTCGTGAAATCTTTTACATAAATCAGACTCTAAGCCCTCACCACCAAACACACCCTGCTTATGATCGCTGGGCATTAAAATCTCTTTGGCATAAGTAGGTGATACCGTATGTACTTTATCACTAAGGACAATACCCGCTCTCATCGGGTTAATGCAGTTTTGATACACCGGGTCGATACAATCATCAAAATCGCTGACATCTTCACCAAACCATGCGCGTAATGATGAGTCATCACCTGAAGTGGGACGGGTACCCTGCATAGCTAAATTATGAATGGTAAACACAATGGGTAAAGTGTTGAGCTTTTTAAATGCGGAATGCTTTTTTAGAAGTAATGGGAGAAACCCAGTATGCCAATCGTGGCAGTGCACAACATGAGGTTTTGGTAATATATTATCTAATAAGGCTTGAGCAGTAGCGGCACAAAACAATGCAAATTTTGAGGCATCAGATGCAAAAGGAGAATGGTCGGGATCATCACAATATACCACCTCACCCTTATGATAAAAAAATGGATGATCAAAAATATACACACCATGCCCAGCTTCCTGGGTGCTATAAATACTAACAGTATGCACATAACTATAAAATACGACATTAACACTGCCTATTTTTTTTAAGCTCGGTAACCGCATTAAAAAACCGTAGGACGGCAGTGCAACACTCACTTGGCAATTTTGCTCGTTAAGAGCTTGCGGTAAGTCACGTATAACATCACCTACCCCACCCACTTTTGCGCCAGAAAAGCCACCATGTTCAGCGGCTAACATTAAAATATTTTTTTTCATTTTTGATTCCGGCTGTATTGATATTTTTGCGATAGATTATTTTATAGGAAGTATCTGGTGAGATGGTAAACGCTCGCTGACGGCATGCTGCCGACAGCGAGATAAATTAACCTTGGTTCAACATGCTACGCGTAACGAGTGTGACCCCTTTTTTGGTGACACGAAAACCTCGCGCTTTATCATCCTCATGATTATGACCAATCACCATGCCTTCGGGTATAACGCAACCGCCATCAATAATAGCCTTTTTAATTTTAGCATGGCGATGCACTTCAACCTCAGGTAGAAGAACCGTCTCTTCTATTTCAGAAAATGAGTGCACTTTAACATTCGAAAACAATAACGATTGTTTCACTTTACCACCAGATACAATCACACCACCAGCGACCATGGAATCGACAGCATAACCACTTCTATCACCGTCTTGAAATACAAATTTTGCGGGTGGTTGCTGGGGCTGATATGTCCAGATTGGCCAGTCGGCATCATACAAATTAAGTTGCGGCTCAGGGGACACGAGTTCCATGTTCGCCTCCCAGAACGAGTCTAATGTACCTACGTCACGCCAGTATGATGCTTTGTCCGTATCCGGATCACGAAAGCGATAAGCCTCGACGTGATGATCTTGAATAATAGAGGGAATAATATTTTTGCCAAAGTCATGTTCAGAGTTTGGGTTGGCAGCATCTTTACGCAGCTGATCAAATAAAAATTCTGTATTAAAAACATAGTTACCCATAGAGGCTAATGTATGACCGGGATGGTCATTTAGCTCTGTAGGTTCGTCAGGCTTTTCATCAAAACGAATTATACGGTTGTTATCATTGACCGTCATCACGCCAAAAGCCCCAGCGGCTTCTTCAAGGGGCACTTCAATACACGAGACTGTCATATCAGCGCCGCTTTCAACATGATGAGCCAGTATGGTGCCGTAGTCCATTTGATAGATATGGTCGCCCGATAAAACCAATACATACTTTGGTGCTTCATCTTGAATGATATCTAAATTTTGAAAAATCGCATCGGCTGTACCTTGATACCAATTAGGTGATGAGCGCTGCGAAGCTGGTAAGATCTCGACATATTCGCCCAGTTCTTTTTTAAAATGACTCCAGCCACGCATAATATGACGAATCAGAGAATGCGCTTTATATTGTGTTAATACGCCGACTCGACGGATACCCGAGTTAACGCAATTAGACAATGGAAAATCAATAATACGGTGCTTACCGCCAAAATGAAGCGCAGGCTTTGCGCGCCAATCTGTTAATTCATGCAAGCGGCTACCCCGGCCACCTGCTAAAACAAGCGCTACCGTATCTTTTGTTAACCGGCTGACGTAACGCGAATTTGGATCTAACATGTTAATTATTCCTTATAGTTATGTTTGTATACGCTACTGCGTTTTCCATATTTCTTTTGCGTATTGGCTAATAGTTCTATCTGATGAAAAATGCCCACTGCTTGCCGTATTGAGAATACTTGACTCAATCCACTTAGGCTTATTATTGTAAACCGTTGATGCTTCTTTTTGAGCCGTAATATAGCTTCTAAAGTCAGCAGCAACCATCCAAGGGTCGTGCGGATTTCTAATGGTGCCTATAATATCGCTGAAAATATGCGGCTCAAACATATTGAAATGCCCAGTCTCTAGAAGCTGCATAACTCGTTTCAAGTCGTCATCTTGTTCAATAATATCGTTAGGGTTATTGTTTGCTTTAAAATCGGCAATGTCTTCTACTTTTAATCCAAACAAGAAGAAATGCTCTTCTCCCACAGCGTCCATGATTTCTATATTTGCACCATCATAAGTACCTATAGTAAGGGCACCATTCATCATAAATTTCATGTTGCCGGTGCCAGACGCCTCTTTACCCGCGGTTGACACTTGCTCAGACAAATCAGTTGCAGGACAAATCACTTCCATTGAGCTTACATTGTAGTTAGGCAAAAACGCTAACTTTAGCTTTCCGTTTACATCTGGATCGTTGTTAACAACATCGGCCACATTATGAATAAGCTTAATAATGACTTTCGCTAACGCATAGCCTGGAGCCGCTTTACCGCCAATCAAAACACAACGCGGATCAACTTGAGCGCCTTCGCCACGTTTTATTTTGTCATAAAGATAAATAACATGTAACACGTTAAGCAGCTGTCTTTTATATTCGTGAATACGTTTAACTTGAACATCAAAAAGAAATTCAGGATTAAAATCCACATCGCAGCTGTCTTTGACTAATACTGCAAGTTTCTTTTTATTATCTTGTTTTATTGTATACCAGCTTTTTTGAAATGCTTTATCTTTTGCAAACGCTTTAAGTTTCTCGATTTCTTCTAAGCTTGCTACCCAATCGCTGCCTATTTTTTCGGTTACTAGGTTTGCCAATGGTTTATTGCAATAGGCAAGCCAACGCCTTGGTGTTACACCGTTTGTTTTATTGTTAAATTTATTTGGCCACAATTGATAGAAATCTTTAAACAAACCGTTAATTAATAATTTAGAGTGCAATGCCGCCACGCCATTAACCGAGAATGACCCTACAATACCCAGATAAGCCATACGAACCTGTGGTTCACCGCCTTCTTCAATAATTGACATACGTTGCTGCATATTGATATTGCCTGGCCATTTAGTTGTGACCTGGCCTAAGAAGCGGGCGTTTATCTCATAAATAATATCTAACAGGCGTGGCAATAAATCTCGCATCATACTCACTGACCAGCGTTCCAGCGCCTCAGGTAAAAGAGTATGATTTGTATAAGCCATAGTCGCTGTCGTTATATCCCAAGCTTGCGCCCACGCCATATGGTAGTCATCCATTAATATTCGCATAAGCTCTGGTACAGCTAAAGTTGGATGCGTATCGTTTAGTTGAAAACAATTTTGACGAGCAAAGTGTGTAAAATCACTACCATGCTCACTTACCCACGCTTCGACTACGTCTTGCAAGCTGGCTGAAGCTAAAAAGTATTGCTGACGCAGGCGTAAAATCTTACCATTTTCGCTGCTGTCATTGGGGTATAACACCATTGTAATTTGTTCAGCTTGGGTTTTTTGTGCGACAGCATCAGCGTAATCGCCATCGTTAAATTCTTGTAAATTGAACTCATCTGTCGCAGCGGCTTTCCATAATCGTAACGTGTTAACTTGATCGTTGTTATGCCCAGGAATAGGCATATCGTAAGGGATGGCTAGTACATCATGAGTATTTACCCAGCGCGCTCGTTTATCGCCACAATCTGAATAATAAAACTCTGTATGACCATAAAATTTTACACGGCGCATATTTTGTGGGCGCTCTATCTCCCATGGATTACCATCGCGCAGCCAATGATCGGGCTGTTCTATTTGTCGCCCTTGACTTATCGTTTGGTGAAACATGCCATATTCATAACGAATACCATAACCAGTCACGGGTAATTCTAAGCGCGCACAGCTATCCATAAAACATGCGGCAAGCCTACCTAAACCACCGTTCCCTAAACCCGCATCACGCTCTTGCTCTTGCATTTCTTCTATATTGGTACCAAATTCTAAAAGCGCTTCTTTTACTGCTTCATCCATATCAAGATTTAGAATCGCATTTGTTAAACTACGACCCAGTAAAAACTCTAACGATAAATAATATACTTTTTTAGCTTGGGTAATATGCTCACACTCTTGCGTTAAGCGCCAGCGCTCCATTAATCTATCGCGTATGGTGTAGGCAAGCGCTTCGTATAAGGCATCGCTACTTTTATCAGTATCAAAACGCCCTAATGTATAATTATAGTGACGATGAAGATCTTGGCTGACTTGCTGTTTTTTGTTGCATAGTACGGGCTTGGGTAATTGACTATTCATCAGGATTCCTTAGTGCTATTTAACATTCAGTAAAGTTTGCGCAAAGTAGCTGCATAGATTTTTTTATCAGTAAAACCGGTTCGACTACCGATTTTTTGGTGTGCTCTGGTTTTCCGTCTGCAAAACAGGTATCAAGTAACGACGTCCAAGATTCAACCTGACCATCTTTAGGTAGGCTGAAGTCTATGTCATTGCTCGATGCGTTAAACAATACAATTAGTCTCTTTGGTTGTTTATCGGTATCGTTTTCAATAGGAATTTTCTCTAAAATCCAACCCACGCAATGCGCATGTTGTTCTGCCCACTGAGCATCTTTCATTTGCTCACCATAAATATTACACCAACGTACGCACCATGCGACTTTTCCGTCTGGCTCATCAACGTGATGAATATAACGACTAGAGGTGAGTAAGGAAAAGCTACGACGCAACGCCAAGACGCTTGACACAAATGACTGTAAAGACTTACCTTGCTCCGAGATAGCACTCCAATCGAACCAGTTAATGGCGTTATCTTGACAGTAAGCATTATTATTACCGTCTTGACTACGCCCGAATTCATCGCCCCCTAAAATCATTGGCGTACCTTGCGATAGGATAAGCGTAGCTAAAAAATTACGCATTTGCCTGTAACGCATAGCGATGATTTCAGGGTCATCTGACTCACCCTCAACACCATGATTAAAACTAAAGTTAGAATGATGCCCGTCGCTGTTATTTTCGTTATTTGCTTCATTGTGACGATCATTAAAACTGACAGTATCTTTTAACGTAAAACCATCATGACTAGTAATAAAGTTTATCGAGCTTGAAGGTCCGCGGCCAGAATGCTCAAAAAGATCGCTGCTTCCATGAATACGCCGCGCAAATTCAGGTAATACGCCAGCATCACCACGCCAAAATTGACGAATAATATCGCGATACTTATCATTCCACTCTGACCAACCAACAGGGTAGGCACCAAGCTGATAACCGCCTGGGCCAATATCCCATGGCTCAGCAATCAGTTTCGTTTTTGCTAGGACTGGATCCTGCCTAATGGCATCAAAAAAACCTGCGCCTGAATCAAAACCATAACTCTCACGCCCCAGCACAGTAGCCAAGTCAAACCTAAAGCCGTCAACACCCATTTGCTCGACCCAATACCGTAAACTATCAAGCATGAGCTGTATAACGCGAGGATGTTTTGCATTGAGCGTATTGCCACAACCCGTATCGTTAACGTAATAACGTGCATCTCGTTGCTGTAAGCAATAATAACTGGCGTTATCAATACCTCTAAATGATAGCGTTGGCCCCAATTGATTACCTTCGCAAGTGTGGTTATAAACCACATCCAAGATAACCTCTAAGCCATGTTTGTGCGCAGCTTGCGTAAGCTCTCTGAATTCGGAAAGAGCGTCCTCATGCTGATAGGCCTGATGGGGCTGGAAAAAATGTAAGGAATTATAGCCCCAATAATTACTGAGATTTTGTTGCGTCAAAAACGCTTCATCAATAAATCCATGAACTGGAAGTAACTCGATAGCTGTAACGCCAAGTTCTTTTAAATACTGCAATACGTCAGGCGAAGCTAACCCCTTATATGTGCCTCGAATAGCCTCAGGGATATGCGGGTTGAGCTTTGTGAATCCTTTAACGTGCACCTCATAGATGACAGTATCAGCCCATGAAAGACATGGCCGCGCCTCATCTCTTTGGGCAACCTCTTGCGGAGTAAGGTCTTGCACAACGACGCATTTAAGCGCTGAATGAGCACTATCTGATTCACTACGGATCAGATCTAATTGCTCATGATGTATATCATAACCATGAAGATCATCATGCCAGCGGAATTCACCCACCGTTTTTTTTGCATAGGGGTCAAGCAGTAGTTTATTTGGGTTAAAACGATGGCCACGTTGCGGCTCGTAAGGGCCATCAATACGATACCCATAAATTAACCCCGCCTTACCTTCTGGTAATAAGCCGTGCCATACACCATCGGTATGCTCTTTTAATATGTATGATGTTATTTGTTGATGCGTATTTTCATCAAAAAAACACAGTTCAACTTTGGTTGCATGACTCGAAAAAATGGCAAAATTAACGCCTTGGGTAGTTAACGTTGCCCCTAAAGGGTAAGCTCTACCTGCTTGTAATGTGGCCGACATTTGACTCATGCTTTTCCTTGTATAAATCATTAACACGTTAGTTTTAGTATTTACTGTACTTTAAATACCAACGTTGCCAGAGGCGGCAGCGTTAGAGTGAGCGAATGATCGTAATGATAACGGGCTATTTCTTGCGTAGAAACAGCGCCTTTATTACCTATATTACTACCTGAAAAAATAGCACTATCTGTATTTAAAATTTCTTGATAACAACCTTTCTCTTTGACACCGATTATGTAGTTTTCACGAATAGCTGGTGTAAAATTACAAATAAATAGAAGCGATGCCCCACTCTTATCTCTACGCGTAAAAGCAAACACGGAGTTATGAGTGTCATCGGCTTCATTCCATTCGAATCCATTACCGTCGCAATCTAACTCATATAATGCAGAGTGTTGCGTGTACAAGTTATTCAAGGCAATAACCAATGCCTGCATATTTTTATTGTTATCATTTTTAGTTTCATGCCAACAAAGTGAATGGTTATGATCCCACTCTTTACTTTGTGCAAACTCACTTCCCATGAACACTAATTTTTTGCCTGGATGCCCCCACATAAAAGCATAATATGCTCTTAGGTTTGCATGTTTTTGCCAATGATCACCGGGCATTTTATTAATCATTGAGCCTTTACCATGCACAACTTCATCATGACTGAGCGGCAGTACAAAGTTCTCACTAAATGCATAATGTAAACTAAAAGTCATCTCATGATGGTGATATTTTTTGTGAATAGCATCTTTTTCAATGTAGCTAAGACTGTCATTCATCCAGCCCATATTCCATTTATAACCAAAACCCAAGCCACCCGCATCTACAGGCGAAGATACACCTGGCCACGCCGTTGATTCTTCTGCAATCATAACGGCATTGGGGAAGTTTTTATAAACACGGCTATTCACTAACCTCAAAACATCTATGGCGTCCAGGTTCTCTCTTCCGCCAAAGCGGTTGGGCAACCACTCACCTTCCTCACGGCTATAATCAAGATAAAGCATTGAGGCAACCGCATCGACCCTCAGCCCATCAATATGAAATTGATCAAACCAAAATATCGCATTTGATAATAAAAAACTTTTAATTTCATTACGGCCATAATTGTAAATATACGTGTTCCAATCGGGATGAAAACCTTGTCGTTTATCAGCATGTTCATATAAAGGTGTGCCATCAAATTGCCCAAGCCCGTGGCTGTCTGAGGGAAAGTGCCCCGGCACCCAATCAATTAAAACAGCTATATTGGCGTTATGACACGCATTAATAAAATACTTAAAATCACAAGGTTCACCAAAACGGCTGGTCGGCGCAAACAAACCGACGGGTTGGTACCCCCAAGACCCATCAAAAGGGTATTCACTTATAGGCATCAACTGAATGTGCGTAAAGCCCATATAGCTCACATATTCAATTAAATCATGTGCCAACTGTTCATATGAAAGGTACTCGGTATTGTCTTTTCTTTTCCATGAGCCTAAGTGCACTTCATAAATTGATACCGGTTTATTGCGTGCAGTAGGATTACCTTGCTGAATCCATTTTTGATCTGTCCACTCAAACTCTTTTAAACCAACAATTTTTGAGGCTTGCTCGGGGGGTTTTTGAGCAGAAAACCCATATGGATCTGCGCGATGAGGCAAACTTTTACCGTGACTATCTATGATATGGTACTTATAGATACTCCCCTCTGAAACGTGCGGTATAAAAATTTCCCAAACCCCAGACGGTAATAATTTACGCATCGTGTGCTTTGCACCATGCCAAAAATTAAAATCGCCCACTACTGCAACCGAGCGTGCATTGGGGGCCCATACTGCAAATCGAGTTCCTTTTTCACCGCAGCACTCTATAATATGAGCGCCTAAAAAATGATAGGCAGACTCATGCGTTCCCTCGGCAAATAAATAGAGGTCATGCTCACTGATAGTTGACGGGTAACAATAAGGATCTTCAATGTCTATCGTTTGATTTTCGTACTCTACCGTTAAGTAGTAATCGAACATATCTGAAGATGAACATGACGCTTCAAAAAAACCAGCATCATGCAAACAAACCGATTTAGCCAATGCTTTTCCGTTTTGCTTGTTTTTAATTGTGACACTTTTTGCATTAGGTAAAAAAGTACGTACAAAACGAGTATTTTTTTGATTATGCACACCCAAGTACGCGAATATATTGTCGCACTGCCCATGGATTATTTGCTGAATAATAGTCTGATCTAGTTGTGTCGCCATTGGCTCTATGAATTCCTTCTTTTTGTACTTATTGTGGTTAAAAGGTGATTTACTTCTGGGCGATCAAATATATCGTCTAAATTATGCGTTAGTTTTCTTTTCCAATTAGGGTACTCACGAAAAGTTCCTGGCACATTAACAGGCTTCGTCATAAGTAAAAGGTCCTCTAATTGCAGCGCAAATAAAATGGACTGCGATTGTGCAGCCCATTTTATTATGGCAAAAACCAAATTCTGGTCAGCTTTAGCGTCCAAGCTATTATCATGCCACTCGCTAGGGTAGTAATCTCCATAAATCAAATGACTGACTAAATTTGCCTTTTCGTCGGCGCGCACTCGGCGTAATTCATCAGCTGTTTTACCTACTTCAATGGCGTCAAGTTCATCTCTTAATGTAATGTCATCACCATTCCACCAGCTTGCTAAAGTAGGTACATCGTGATTGTTAATCATCGCTAACGCAAAACGCTCATAGTTAGCAGGATGCTTAAAAGTAGCGTAGCCTTCTCGCTCAAAATACAAGACCTTGTTCGATAAAACGTTGGCAGCACGTAATGATTCACGAAAATTTTCAGGTACAATCCCTAAATCCTCACCGATTATGGCGCATTGATTCAAATGGCTTTCTAATTTTAATAAGCTAAGTATTTGGTC
Source organism: uncultured Saccharophagus sp. (assembly GCA_937920545.1). Lineage (GTDB taxonomy): Bacteria > Pseudomonadota > Gammaproteobacteria > Pseudomonadales > Cellvibrionaceae > Saccharophagus. Next base: position 24,067 of record CAKZUG010000011.1, on the reverse strand, counting down.
GAACGGGTAGTGAATATATGCACCATAATCAGCTGTTGCACCTGGAGGACACCACCAAAGACGAGTTAAACCCATAACATGATCTATTCGCAACGCTCCGCAATTAGACATATTTGCACGTAATAGTTGAATAAAATGCTGGAAACCCGTTTTTTCAAGCTCAAGTGGATCTATAGGAGGTAATCCCCAATTTTGACCAATTGGAGCAATTTCATCTGGTGGAGCACCCACAGCAGCGTCAATGCAAAATAATGTGTTGTTGGTTAATACCTCACTGCCCATTTTATCAGCGCCAACGGCTAAATCATTTACCAAACCGATAGTCATCCCACGCTCAACCGCTAAATTCTGAACGTCATTAAATTGCTCAACCACTAACCATTGCGCATATAAGTAAATATTAATGAGCTCGCTATTCTTTTCCTGTAGCAGCTTATACAGCTCGCTATCACTTAACGCTTTTGTAAATTGATTACATGCTTTAGCGTAATCACCGTAATGCGATAAGGCGTCAAGCAAGCAATACTGCAATAAATATTTGTCAGCCTGATCAACAAATGACTCAAACAGACGGTATCGTTTTAATTGAGTAGAACTGGACAGAAGAGCAAAATACATTTTCTCGATATATTTAAACTTAACCTCTTTTACTTTTGCATAGTCAATAAAATCACTCGACCGCAAACTAATCAATGTTTGCTCCTGGTTCTCTCTCTCACTGGGAGTAAAACTCAGGTTAGCATCGTCATATTCGGCACAATCTTTTACAGAAAGATAAAGAAAATTAATAAATCGACGATCGGATGGACTATAAGGGCTGTAACTTTCTTCTAGATTGGGTAACAGTGCGTGAAGTGGATTAAGACCAATCGAATTAACACCATTGTCAGCTAATTTATTAACTAAAAAGGTCAAGTCCCCAAAATCGCCGATCCCCATATTAGAACGGCTTTTTAATGAATAAAGCTGAATAATAATACCCGTTTGTTTTTGCTCGCTCACTAACCAATCTGGCGTAAAGCATGTACTCGGGCATATAGCTAAACGCGATTCAAGTAAGCTATTAATAACAATGGTGTAATAACCAACAGGTAAATCTTGGATAGGGAATCGTCTTTGACTAAAGAAATGCTCTAATACGGAACACTTACCGACCTCTTCTAGTGCGCTAGGGTTGATATGACTCGAAAAAACAAGGTCACCAGTATCGTCAATAATTTTAAGATGTACATTTGTATGTAGACTGGAAATATTAATATTCAAATTTACATACAAAGCATCATCACGAATAATACTAAGAGGAGGTAATATCTTGGAATTGAAAGCCAAAGACTGGCTGTTTAAAAGATGGGTTATAACGGCCTTGTTTTTGAAGTCAACGGACTGACCCGCATATATAGCATCTAACAAACCTACTCGATTTTCAAATGGGACGCCAACATATTCACCCTTATAATTCCAATAATGGGATGAAACACCATGTAAATCTAACAACTGCTCAAGCTGATGCATTTACTAATCCTTTACGTACTGTTTTTGACATGACTTGTCAAATTAAATGGAGCGCAACCACCTTACACTAATTATCATGCTAAATAATAATTATTTGTCAACATGTTTACAAGCAAGGTTATTGCCAACCATAACTGTAGCAATAAGAATAGAAAATACAACGTGATGAAATTAATAGCTCATTAAATTTCAGGCAAAAAAAAGCTGAGATAAACTCAGCTTTGATAAAATATAAAACAATAATTGATATTACTCAGCAGCTTCCGCAGGTACGTCTTGTGCGACACCTTCAGGTCTACCAATTAATTCAACATATGCCATTGGAGCTTTATCACCTGTACGGAAACCGCATTTCATAATGCGAAGGTAACCACCAGGACGAGCTTCAAATCTTGGGCCTAACTCATTAAACAATTTACCAACAGCAGCTTTACTACCTAAACGTGCAAAAGCTAAACGACGGTTAGCAACTGTATCATTTTTTGATAATGTAATCAGTGGCTCAGCAAAACGACGTAACTCTTTTGCTTTTGGCAATGTTGTTTTAATTAACTCATGCTCTACAAGTGAAGTAACCATGTTTTTAAACATGGCCTTTCGGTGAGAGCTATTTCTATTTAACTGACGTCCACTTTGACGATGACGCATGACTCAATACCTTTTTTACTATGCCGCTAAAGAAGCGACAAAAAATTAATCGCTATTTTTTAAACTGGCGGGTGGCCAATTCTCTAAACGCATACCTAAAGATAAACCACGAGACGCAAGAATATCTTTGATTTCAGTAAGTGATTTTTTACCAAGGTTAGGTGTTTTTAACAACTCAACTTCTGTGCGCTGAATTAAATCACCTATATAGTAAATATTCTCTGCTTTTAAACAGTTAGCAGAACGAACGGTCAATTCTAAATCGTCAACTGGACGCAATAGCACAGGATCAATTTGATCTTCTGGCTGTTCAGGCTCAGATTCTTTTTCACCTTCAAGGTCAACAAATACGGCAAGCTGCTGCTGAAGTATTGTTGCTGCGCGACGAATAGCTTCTTCGGGATCGATTGTACCGTTAGTTTCAAGATCAAGTACCAACTTATCTAAGTCAGTACGTTGCTCAACACGGGCACTCTCAACAGAATAAGCCAAACGACGAACAGGAGAAAAAGAAGCATCTAGCTGCAAACGGCCAATAGCGCGCGTCTCTTCTTCATCTGTGATACGCGCATCGACTGGCTGATAGCCGCGACCACGCATAATCGTAAGGTGACAATTAAAAGGTATGTCAGCGGTTACATTAGCAATAACAAGCTCAGGGTTTTTAATTTCTACGTCATGGTCGACTTCGATATCACCCGCTGTTACAACACCTGCACCCGTTTTTCTAATAGACAAAACAGCTACATCTTTTTCGTGCATAACAACAGCAAAGTTTTTAAGATTTAAAAGAATCTCAATAACATCTTCTTGTACGCCTTCAATGGCACTGTATTCGTGCTGAACGCCTTCAATCTCAACATCAGTAACCGCACAACCGGGCATTGATGACAACAATATACGCCTTAAGGCGTTACCTAAAGTATGACCGAAACCACGCTCAAGTGGCTCAAGCACAACTTTAGCGCGAGTCAAACTAGACTCAGTTACATCAATATGACGCGGAGTCAAAAATTCATTTACAGCACTTTGCATAAACACACCTAGTATTTGGAATTTCCGTTCGCTAAACTTACTTAGAGTAAAGCTCGACAATTAGGTTTTCGTTGATTTCTGCAGGCAAATCAGCTCTGTCAGGAATACGTTTGAAAACACCTTCTTTTTTGTCGGTATTTACATCTACCCATTCAACATCAGCACGTTGTGCAGAAATGTTTAATGAGTTTTGTATACGCAACTGATTTTTTGCTTTTTCACGGATAGAAACAACATCGCCAACTTGTACTTGGTAAGAAGCGATATTAAGTACTTTACCGTTAATAAGAATCGCTTTATGCGATACTAACTGACGTGATTCAGCGCGCGTAGCACCAAAACCCATACGGTAAACAACATTATCTAAACGGCCTTCTAAAAGCTTAAGCAAGTTTTCACCTGTTGCGCCTTTAGTTTTAGCAGCTGATTTGTAGTAATTTCTGAATTGCTTTTCAAGTACGCCATAAATTCTGCGTACTTTTTGCTTTTCACGAAGCTGAACACCATAGTCAGATAAACGACCACGACGCTGACCATGCATACCAGGCGCAGCTTCAGCTTTACATTTTGATTCTAGAGGACGTACACCACTTTTCAAGAAAAGATCTGTACCCTCACGACGTGCTAACTTACAAGTAGGTCCGATATAACGAGCCATTATTACTTCTCCTTATACTCGACGTTTCTTGGGTGGACGACAACCATTATGAGGAATTGGCGTCACATCAGTAATATTGCCTACTTTATAGCCAATATTGTTAAGTGCTCTTACAGCAGATTCACGACCAGGTCCTGGACCCTTAACTTCAACGTCAAGATTCTTTAAGCCATAATCCTGTGCGGCTTGACCAGCGCGCTCAGCTGCAACCTGTGCTGCAAAAGGTGTACTTTTACGTGAACCACGGAAGCCAGAGCCGCCTGCAGTTGCCCAAGACAAAGTATTTCCTTGTCTATCGGTAATCGTAACGATTGTATTGTTAAACGACGCATGTATATGCGCAATGCCATCAACAACGGTCTTTTTGACCTTTTTCTTTGTTGTGGACTTACCACTTGGCTTAGCCATAGTTGTATTTTCCCAAACTAAATTGCTTTAAAACCCACAGTCTATCGTTTGATAGGCTTACGTGGACCCTTACGTGTACGCGCGTTTGTTTTTGAGCGTTGACCGCGAACAGGCAAATGACGACGATGACGAAGACCACGGTAACAACCAAGATCCATCAAGCGTTTAATATTCATTGATACTTCACGACGAAGATCACCCTCTACAGAGTGCTTAGCAACTTCGTTACGGATAGTATCCATTTGCTCTTCATTTAACTCACTGATTTTTGTTGATTCTTCAACACCAGAAGCTAAACAGATTTGTTGCGCCTTTGTACGACCAATCCCATACACATAAGTCAGGGAGATAACGGCATGTTTGTTATCTGGTATATTGACACCAGCTATTCGAGCCATTCAGAGTACTCCAAAAAGATAAGATATTCAGTGCAAACAGTAAATAAAACCACCACGCACCCCAAAAAAGAGCGCGATGATAGCGATTTATCTACAGAAAATCAATAGCTAAACTATTTCTAGAATAACGACAGTTCACACCCTAAGTTTATCGTGTCTTGAAAACACGAAAGGTTTGGCGTTAGCCAAACCTTTGTAAACAGCTAATTAACCTTGACGCTGCTTGTGACGAGGTTCAGAAGAGCAAATTACTCTAATAACGCCTCTGCGCTTAACAACTTTACAGTTGCGACACATTTTTTTTACAGATGCACGAACTTTCATGACTTGCTCCACATAAAATATAACTTAGCTATTTTTACCATAGCCTTGTAAATTGGCTTTTTTCATTACCGAATCATACTGATGCGTCATTAAGTGAGATTGTACCTGTGACATAAAATCCATCACAACAACAACAACAATCAATAACGATGTACCACCCAAGTAAAATGGAATATCAGCCCACACCATTAAGAACTGAGGAAACAACGCAACAGCAGCGATATATAACGAACCCACCACTGTTAACCGTGTTAACACAGTATCGATGTAACGAGCAGACTGATCCCCAGGTCTATAACCCGGAATATAAGCGCCACCGCGCTTAAGATTGTCTGCAACTTCTTTCGGATTATACATCATTGCAGTGTAAACAAAGCAGAATAATATAATTAACGCACCAAAAACAACAAAATTAAGAGGTTGTCCAGGCCCAAGAGCCAAAGCAACTTCCTGCATTATAATTGAAGCTTTACCTTCAGAAGCATTACCAAACCAAGACGCAATAGATGCCGGAAATAACAAAATACTACTTGCGAATATCACAGGAATTACACCTGCCATATTTATTTTGAGCGGCAAGTGACTCGTCTGAGCCGAATAAGCTTGCCTGCCTGACTGTCTACGTGCGTATTGAATTGTAATCCGTCGCTGACCACGCTCCATCGTTACAACAAACCAGATAATAGCAACAACAATCAGTCCAATAGCAATCAAAAGCAAAGGGCTTAAATCACCATTTCTTGCACTAGTAAAAGCTTGAGCAACAGCACTAGGTAAACCAGCAACAATACCAGCAAAAATAAGCATGGAAATACCGTTACCAACACCGCGCTCGGTAATCTGCTCGCCCAACCACATCATAAAAACAGCACCAGTAACAAGAGACGTAATAGCAATTAAGTAGAAGCTAAAACTGTTCATGCCTGGATAAGCCATGCCCTCGCCTGCTAGGCCCGCAACCATAAAAAACGCCTGAACAAGCGCAAGTGCGACCGTTAAATAACGGGTATATTGATTGATTTTACGCCGCCCTGCCTCGCCTTCTTTTTTTATAGCCTCTAATGAAGGCGAAACCGCCGACATCATCTGCATGATAATAGAAGCCGAAATATATGGCATAATACCTAAAGCAAGAATACTGACTCGCTCCCAAGCACCACCAGAAAACATATTCAAAAGACCAAGAAAAGTATCTCTTTGCCTATCAAACATATCGGCAATACGTTGAGGGTCTAGACCTGGAACAGGAATATGTGTACCGAGACGATAAATAAATATAGCAAGCAACAAAAACTTTAGGCGAGACCAAAGCTCGCCTAAACCTTTTTCGTTACCTGGTTGACCACCGTGATTCTTGGCCATAAGTAACAACCTTTATAAGGATTATTCTTCGATCTTACCGCCGGCAGCTTCAATCGCAGCACGGGCACCTTTAGAAACAGAAAGACCTTTAACAGTTATAGCTTTTTTAAGCTCACCCGATAAAAATATTTTTGCTTGTAATGCTGAAGCATCAACTAAACCAGCCGCTCTTAAAGAGGCTAGATCTGCAACATCACCTTCAACTGCGTTAAGTTCAGATAAACGAACTTCAGCAGAGAAACGGCCAATTCGGCTAGTAAAACCGAACTTTGGAAGACGTTTTTGAAGAGGCATTTGACCACCTTCAAAACCTGGCTTAACAGAACCGCCAGAACGTGCTTTTTGACCTTTGTGACCACGGCCTGCTGTTTTACCAACACCACTACCTATACCACGACCAACACGTTTTTTAGATTTTGTGCTGCCAGGTGCAGGACTTAATGTATTTAAGTACATATTACTCACCTTCAACTTTAACTAAATAGTTAACTGCGTTGATCATACCGCGTACAGAAGGTGTATCTTCAACTTCAACTGTATGACCGATTCTTCTTAAACCTAGCCCTTCAACGCAAGCAATATGGTTTTTTAAACGACCAGATTTGCTTTTGATTTGAGTGACTTTAATTGTTTTCTTAGCCATGTGACTGCCTATTGTAAATGCAATTATTCGACGATTTCTTCTACAGTTTTTCCACGACGAGCAGCAACTCGCTCAGGAGAACCCATTGCGCCAAGCGCTTTAAACGTTGCACGAACAACATTAATTGGGTTTGTAGAACCGTAACATTTAGCCAGTACGTTTTGAACACCTGCAATTTCAAGTACAGAACGCATAGCACCACCAGCAATTACACCAGTACCTGCAGAAGCAGGCTGCATGTAAATTTTAGAAGCACCATGTCGACCTTTAGTAGGATACTGAATGGTATCACCTTTAAGATCTACTTGAATCATGTTTCTTCTAGCAGCTTCCATCGCTTTTTGAATAGCAATTGGGACTTCACGTGCTTTACCACGACCAAAACCCACTTTACCATTACCATCACCAACAACAGTTAGTGCGGTAAAACCAAAAATACGACCACCTTTTACAGTTTTAGCAACACGGTTTACTTGAACAAGTTTTTCTTGCAAGCCTTCTGCGTTGTTATCATCACGTTTATTTTGTTGCGACATAATTTAACCTTTAGAATTCCAAACCGCCTTCGCGAGCTGCTTCTGCCAATGCTTTAACACGACCGTGATATTTAAAACCACTGCGGTCAAAAGCTACTGATTTAACACCGGCTTCAGAAGCGCGCTTAGCAATTAAGCTACCTACGGCTGAAGCTGCGTCTTTATTACCTGTAGAATTGCCACGTAGATCTTTTTCTAAAGTTGAAGCAGAAGCTAAAACTTTATCGCCTTCAGCGGAAATAATCTGAGCGTAAATATGACGTGGTGTACGGTTAACACAAAGGCGTGTTGAACCTAATTCAGACATCTTTGCTCGAGATCGTCGAGCGCGACGTATTCTAGACTGTTTTTTTGCATTCATGTGAATAAAATCCTGATTTTCGAGCAAATGTTTAAAACAAATACAAGATAAATTACTTCTTCTTAGCTTCTTTACGTTTTACTTGTTCATCAGCATAACGAACACCTTTACCTTTGTAAGGCTCAGGCGGACGGTAAGCACGAATTTCAGAAGCTACTTGACCTAACAATTGCTTGTCGGCGCTTTTTAAAATAATGTCAGTTTGTGAAGGTGTTTCAGCTGTAACACCTTCAGGTAACTGATAATCAACTGGATGCGAAAAGCCAAGGGTCAAGTTTAAAACTTTACCTGTAGCTTTAGCACGGTAACCAACACCAACTAGTTGTAATTTCTTTTCAAAACCAACTGTCACACCTGTAACCATATTATTTACAAGAGCACGTACAGTACCTGCCATAGCAGTCGATGATTTTAAATTTGAAGCGAAAGTAAGAACGTTATTTTCTTCTTTCACTTCTACATCTTTACTGATGGTTAAAGATAATTCACCTTTACCACCTTTAATAGAAAGCTCTTGGCCTTCTAGAGTCAGTTTCACGCCAGAAGGCAATGAAACTGGATTTTTAGCAACTCGTGACATGACGAATACCCAATAAAAGTTTTAAGTAATCTTTAGAATACTGTGCAAAGGATTTCGCCGCCAATACCTGCTTCGCGAGCAGCACGGTCAGTCATGACACCTTTACTTGTAGAAACGATAGCAACACCCAAACCACCACGAACCGATGGAATAGCATCTTTGCCAGCGTATGAACGTAAACCTGGGCGACTAGCTCTGTCTAACTCGACAATAACTGGCTTTCCTTCGAAATATTTAAGTTCAATCGTTAACTCTGGCTTAGCACTGTCATTAACAGCGAATTCACCAACGAAACCTTCACTTTTAAGAACGCTAGCAATACTCTTTTTAACGTTTGATGAAGGCATACTTACTGTTGTCTTACCAACTTGTTGCGCATTACGAATGCGTGTCAACATGTCGGCGATAGGGTCTTGCATACTCATAGCAACTTGCTCCTAACTAACCCGATTACCAGCTTGCTTTAACCAAGCCTGGAACATCACCACGCATAGCTGCTTCACGCAGCTTATTACGGCAAAGTCCAAATTTACGATATACCGCATGAGGACGGCCTGTGATTCGACAACGCTTTTGCTGTCTACTTGGGCTAGCATCGCGAGGAAGTTTTTGAAGCTTAAGTTGCGCTTCCCAAACTTCATCTTCTGATGAGTCGACACCACCAATTATTGCTTTTAGCTCAGCACGCTTTTCAGCATGCTTCTCAGCTAGTTTTGTTCTTTTTGCTTCGCGAGCAATCATTGACTTCTTAGCCATAAAACTAAACCTTAACCCTTGAACGGAAAGTTAAAGGCCTTAAGTAATGCTCGACCTTCTTCGTTAGTACGTGCAGTTGTAGATATACAAATATCTAAGCCACGTATTTTATCAATCTTATCATAATCGATCTCAGGGAAGATAATTTGCTCTGTAACACCCATAGAGAAATTACCACGTCCATCAAATTGCTTAGGGCTGATACCACGGAAGTCGCGAATACGCGGAATAGAGATGCTAATAAGTCTGTCTAAAAACTCATACATTCTTTCACTACGCAATGTAACTTTGCAACCAATTGGCCAGCCTTCACGTACTTTAAATCCAGCAATAGACTTACGAGCACGAGTTACAACAGGTTTTTGACCTGCAATCTTCTGCAAATCAGCAACCGCGTTTTCTAATACTTTCTTGTCGGCTAATGCTTCGCCCACACCCATATTAAGGGTGATTTTTGTAATCCTAGGAATTTCCATAGGACTTTTTAAACCCAATTCATCTTGAAGTTTGGGTGCTAATTCTTTGTTGTAAACTTCTTTTAGCCTGGCCATTTTAATCACTCAATCAACATTTAGCGCAATTATGCGTCGATAGCTTCGCCGCTAGATTTAAATACTCGAACCTTCTTTCCATCTTCTTCAATTTTGAAGCCAACTTTATCCGCTTTTTTAGTAGACGGATTGTAAATGGCAACATTTGAAGCTTGGATAGCTGCTTCTTTCTCTATGATTCCACCCGCGATGTTTAGCTGTGGATTTGGTTTTTGGTGCTTTTTAATCATTTGCACACCAGAGACGATCAATTTATCGTTTGCAAGAATACGGTTCACTTTACCAAGCTTACCTTTATCTTTACCGGCGATAACTATTACGTCGTCATCTTTCTTAATCTTTCGCATGGTTTAAACCTCTGATTTTTGGCTGAAGTACTAAAGTACTTCTGGCGCCAAAGAGATAATCTTCATGAACTTCTCACCGCGAAGTTCACGTGTCACAGGTCCAAAAATACGGGTACCAACAGGAGCGTCCTGTGTGTTAAGTAGAACAGCTGCGTTATCATCAAAACGGATGATAGAACCGTCCGCACGACGTACACCTTTACGTGTTCTTACAACAACCGCGTTTATAACTTGGCCTTTTTTAACTTTACCGCGTGGAATTGCTTCTTTTACGGTAACTTTGATAATGTCTCCGACACTTGCATAACGACGATGTGAACCACCTAATACCTTGATACACATAACGCGTCTTGCGCCGCTGTTGTCAGCTACATCTAAATAGCTTTGCGTTTGAATCATTTTGTATCTCCAAAATCTCTATCTAGCAGCAGACAACTTAAATTATCGTTGCACGTTCTTCGATTTTTACTAAAGCCCATGACTTTGTTTTTGATAGCGGACGAGATTCTGAGATAGTGACAGTGTCACCCATTTTACACTCATTATTCTCATCGTGCGCTTTTACCTTTGTAGACTTACTAATATACTTGCCATACATAGGATGCTTAACGCGTCTTTCTATCAAAACAACTACAGACTTTTCCATTTTGTCACTAACAACTTTACCTGTTAGCGTACGAACCAATTTGTTTGCTTCAGTCATAACAGTCGCCCTAACCTTTTATCGCTTTTTGTCGAAGAACAGTTTTAATACGTGCAATATCGCGACGTAACTGCTTCATCAAATGAGTTTGATTTAGCTGACCTGTCGACTTTTGCATACGTAGCTTAAATTGCTCTTCTAACTGAGATAGAAGCTCTTGGTTCAGTTCTTCAACTGTTTTTTCGTTGAGATCTTGAGCTTTCATTACATCACCGATCGTTTAACAAAAGTTGTACTTAAAGGTAATTTTGCTGCAGCTAGAGCAAATGCTTCTCTTGCCAACTGCTCTGAAACACCTTCCATTTCATATAGGACTTTACCAGGCAAAACCTGACACACCCAATATTCTACGTTACCCTTACCTTTACCTTGACGCACTTCAAGAGGCTTCTCGGTAATCGGCTTATCAGGGAAAACCCTAATCCAAATTTTTCCACCACGTTTTACGTGACGTGTCATTGCACGTCGAGCAGCTTCAATTTGTCGAGCTGTAATTCTTCCACGAGCAGTCGCTTTTAAAGCATATTCGCCAAAACTGACTTTAGAGCCGCGATGCGCAAGGCCTCTATTGCGGCCTTTCTGCTGCTTGCGAAATTTTGTTCGCTTTGGTTGTAGCATTTGCCTAACCCTTTACTAGCTAAAATTTAGTTGAGCTCTATTTAGAGCCCTTCTTTTTTTGTTTGGCTTCGACTTCATCAATACCGCCGATGACTTCACCTTTAAATATCCAAACCTTCACACCTATGATGCCATAAGTGGTTGACGCTTCAGCAGTTGCATAATCGATATCAGCGCGAAGAGTATGAAGAGGTACACGACCTTCTCTATACCATTCAGAACGTGCAATCTCTGCACCGCCTAAACGACCACCAACTTGTACTTTAACGCCTTCAGCACCTTGACGCATGGCGTTTTGTACTGCGCGCTTCATAGCACGACGAAACATAACGCGACGCTCAAGTTGTGAAGCAACGCTTTCAGCAACTAAATTAGCATCTAAATCTGGCTTACGGATCTCTTCGATATTGATATGAACTGGAACACCCATCTTTTTAGAGATAGCTGTGCGTAGCTTTTCTACGTCTTCACCTTTTTTACCAATAACAATACCAGGACGTGCTGTATGAATCGTCACACGTGCTGTGTTAGCTGGTCGTTCAATATCAATACGGCTTACTGATGCGTGTGATAACGCTTCATTGATAAATGTACGCACTTCTAAGTCTTGATTCAGCTTATCGGCGTAATCGTCTTTGCCGGCATACCAGACTGAGGTGTGTTTTTTAACAATGCCTAGTCTAATTCCAGTTGGATGTACTTTCTGGCCCATAGGTATGCTCTCTTATTGATCCGCTACTTTAACAGTGATATGACATGTGCGCTTTAAAATTCTATCTGCTCGACCTTTAGCTCGAGGCATAATACGCTTCATAGTTAAACCACCATCTACAAAAATTGTTGAAACTCGTAAGTCATCAACGTCCGCGCCTTCGTTGTGCTCTGCGTTAGCAATAGCTGACTCAAGCACTTTCTTTATGATTGCTGCACCTTTCTTCGTGCTAAAGGCCAACAAATCCAACGCTTCCTCAACGGACTTACCTCGGATTTGATCTGCAACCAAGCGGGCTTTCTGAGCCGACATGCTTGCACCGCGTAATTTAGCTGCTACTTCCATCACTCTTCCTCACCCGCCTGCGCTTAGCGCTTGGCTTTTTTATCTGCAACGTGACCGCGATATAAACGTGTAACCGCGAATTCACCTAGTTTGTGACCTACCATTTCTTCGTTGACCAATACGGGTACATGTTGACGACCGTTATGTACAGCAATAGTAAGACCAACCATGTTTGGAAGAATCATTGATCGACGTGACCAAGTTTTAATCGGACGACGATCATTTTTTTCTACCGCTTCTTCTACCTTCTTTAAAAGGTGATGATCGATAAATGGACCTTTCTTCAGTGAACGTGGCACTGTGATTTCCTCTTTGCTTAGTTGAGCGTCGCTTACTTCTTATTACGACGACGAACAATCATTTTATCTGTACGCTTATTGCTACGAGTTTTATAACCCTTAGCTGGCGTACCCCATGGTGATACAGGATGACGACCACCTGAAGTTTTACCTTCACCACCACCATGCGGGTGATCAACAGGGTTCATCGCTACACCGCGAACGGTTGGACGAACGCCTCTCCAGCGATTAGCACCAGCCTTACCTAATGAGCGCAAGCTGTGTTCGCTGTTTGATACTTCACCTAGTGTGGCCTTACACTCAGATAAAATCTTTCTCATCTCACCACTGCGAAGACGAAGCGTACAGTAACGACCTTCTCGTGCAACCAGCTGAACTGAAGTACCTGCTGAGCGAGCAATTTGCGCGCCTTTGCCTGGCTTCATTTCTACACAGTGTACAACACTACCTACAGGGATGTTTCTTAGCGGCAATGTATTACCCGCTTTAATAGGTGCAGCATCACCAGATTGAACTACATCACCAGCAGATATACCTTTAGGTGCAATAATATAACGACGCTCACCGTCAGCATAACAAACTAATGCAATGTAGGCTGATCGGTTGGGATCATATTCGATACGTTCAACTTTTGCAGCGATACCGTCTTTATTGCGTTTAAAATCAATAATACGATAATGCTGCTTGTGACCACCACCAATGTGACGAGTCGTGATTCGACCATTATTGTTACGGCCACCAGACTTGCTCTTTTTTTCTAGCAACGGGGCGTATGGTGAACCTTTATGTAAATCAGGATTAACAACACTTACAACAAATCTGCGACCTGCTGAAGTTGGCTTACGCTTTACGATTGGCATAGTAGTAACTCCTTATTCCGCTTCAGCAAAGTTAATTTCTTGACCTTGCTCTAAACGTACATAGGCTTTTTTCCAATCGCTACGCTGGCCAAGGCCGGTGCGTGTGCGCTTAGTTTTGCCTTTCACATTCAAGGTTTGAACTGCTTGAACCTTAACGTTAAAAAGTTTCTCAACAGCAGCTTTCACTTCAGCTTTTGTTGATGTTTTTTCAACTTTAAAAACAACTTGATTTGATAACTCTGCAATACCGGCTGTTTTCTCTGAAACAACAGGACCAAGAATTACTTTATAGATTCTTTCGAGATTCATACTAGGGCCTCTTCTAACTTTTTAAGCGCAGAAACAGTCACTACTACTTTCTCAAATTTAACTAAGCTTACAGGGTCAACGCCAGCAACATCACGAACATCAACTTTATGCAAGTTTCTTGATGCTAGATACAGATTTTCATTAACCTCTGCATCAACAATCAAAACGTTTGATAAGTCATATTCTGCAAGCTTTTGGACAAGCTCTTTTGTTTTTGGGCTTTCTACTGCAAAACTTTCAACAACAAGCAATCTTTCTGTGCGAGCAAGCTCTGACATAATACAACGTAAAGCTGCACGATACATTTTCTTGTTGATTTTCTGAGCGTGGTCTTGTGGTTGCGCTGCAAACGTAACACCACCAGAACGCCAAATTGGGCTTCTGATTGTACCAGCACGAGCACGACCCGTACCTTTTTGACGCCATGGCTTTTTACCACCACCAGATACCGCTGAACGGTTCTTTTGGCCTCTTGTACCTTGACGTGCACCAGCAAGATATGAAACTACTGCTTGGTGTACAAGGTCTTCATTAAACTCTTTACCAAAAGCCACATCAGATACAGTTACTGTACCGTTCGCGCCTTGAGGTGTTGCAATACTTAATTCCATCATTGGCTCCTAGGCGCTTAACCGTTCTTACGTGCTTTAACTGCTGGACGAACTATAACGTCGCCACCAGGAGCACCGGGAACAGCACCTTTGATTAACAGTAAGCTACGTTCAACATCAACTTTAACTACTTCTAAGTTTTGCGTTGTTACGCGCTCAGCACCCATATGACCGGCCATTTTTTTGCCTTTAAAAACACGACCAGGTGTTTGACATTGACCAATAGAACCAGGCGCCCTATGAGACAAAGAGTTACCGTGAGTAGCGTCTTGCATACTGAAATTCCAGCGCTTAACACCACCTGCGAAACCTTTACCTTTAGATTGACCAGTTACATCAACTTTTTGACCAAGCTCAAATGCATCTACGGATATGGTTGCACCTAATTCAAATGCTTCGTCGTTATCGTTGCGCAACTCTACTACTTTCCTACCAGCTTCAACTTCAGCTTTTGCAAAGTGGCCTGCTTGAGACTTCGATACACGAGAAGATTTTTTAGAACCCACAGTTACCTGCACAGAAGAATAACCATCTGTTTCTGCAGTTTTAACTTGAGCAATACGATTAGGATCTACTTCAATTACTGTTACAGGGATGGACGTGCCTTCATCTGTAAATATGCGTGTCATGCCGCTTTTACGGCCGACTATTCCAATTGTCATCTTAATAACCTCTCAGTGCACGGGGCTGTTACCCACTACGGCCGCCCTTCGAAGAGCGTTACACAAAAACCGGCTTTCGCCGAAAAATCTTAGGAGTTTTAACCTAAACTAATTTGAACCTCAACACCTGCTGCTAAATCTAACTTCATTAAAGCATCAACTGTTTTTTCAGTAGGTTCTACTATGTCTAACAAACGCTTATAAGTACGAATTTCGTACTGGTCACGCGCATCTTTGTTTACGTGCGGTGAAACCAAGATTGTGTAGCGCTCTTTGCGTGTCGGCAAAGGGATAGGACCCCTAACTTGCGCGCCTGTACGCTTTGCAGTCTCTACAATCTCTTGCGTTGAAGCATCGATCAACTTGTGATCAAAAGCTTTTAAGCGAATTCGTATGCGTTGGTTCTGCATGTGAATCAAAACTCCCAGTATTTTAAAGAACGTTCAGCCCAACCGATTCTACATTTTATATAGATGGTTGGTTGAAATGAGGGCGCAATTCTAATGATCCGCCCCCATAGTGTCAACACTAAAACTGATTAAATTTTAATTAATCCGCTTTTTATGGACACAGGACGCATTATTTTATTTAAAGAGTAAACTATGCTTTCAACAACTGACCAACCCCTGCCATAACACCTTTGCTTTCAATACAACTATACACATCGATCAACTGCTTTTTAAATACTGGATCTTGCTTCAAATCAACGCCAAAAATAGCCTCTACAGATAACACTGCCTCAATAAGCTGCTCAGCAGTTTGCGATTCCTCATGCACAGCCTTGAGCTGGCAAGCAAGCGGGTCCTGCACATCAATATCAACCCCTTTTTCATCAACCGCCCCGACGTATTTAATCCACGCAGCAATAGCAAGCAGAATCACATCATAATTACCACCCGACTCCAAATGCGTTCTCAGAGCACCCAGCATACGCTGAGGCAACTTTTGTGAACCATCCATGGCTATTTGCCATGTACGATGCTTCAAAGCAGGGTTTTTAAAACGATCGCGCAGCTCTTCCTTATAAGCATCAACATCAAAACCGCCTGGCACATATAAAGTTTTACCTGCATCATTATCCATATACTGCTTGACCAAAGCATCCAGCTCCGGCTTTGACATAGCATCACTGACCGTTTCGCAGCCCGCCAAGTAACCACAATATGCTAACAACGAGTGACTACCATTCAACAACCGTAATTTTAAATGCTCAAAGGCCGTCACATCACCCACGATTAAGGCACCCACCTTCTCCCACTGGGGCCGATCATTACAAAACTTATCCTCAATCACCCATTGTGAGAATGGCTCAGTAACCACCACACCCGCATCGGTATAACCTACTGCAACTTCCAATGCTTTTTTATCATCCTCAGTCGTGGCAGGAACGATACGATCAATCATAGTGCACGGAAAAGCTGTATTAAACTCAATCCACTCACCCAGCGCCGCATCTATTTTGCCAGCAAACTGCATTA
Organism: uncultured Saccharophagus sp.; assembly: GCA_937920545.1. Classification (GTDB taxonomy): domain Bacteria; phylum Pseudomonadota; class Gammaproteobacteria; order Pseudomonadales; family Cellvibrionaceae; genus Saccharophagus. Next base: position 7,351 of record CAKZUG010000011.1, on the reverse strand, counting down.
CAGCTTTGGCTAAAATATGTCCGTTATTAGGTAGATTATCGCAACTCAGTGCCGTAAAGCTTTTAAGCTTGCCTTGCTTGCGTATTTGCAACGCCGCAACAATGTAACCAATGGCTGATTTAGGCGCGCCTAAATTCACTAAGTCATGCTTAATATCAGGATGAGACCAATTAATATCGCCCGTTGCTGGATCATGGCAATAGCCTTTCTCTGTCACAGTTAACGACACAACCTTAATAGCCTCATCAGCCATTAAGGCAATAAGCTCAGAGGGATCTTGAGGCCCAACCACAACACGCTGTACCGCACCCACAACTTGGTAGTTTTCACCCGCGCCACTTCGCTCGACCACAGTATACAAACCGTCCTGAGGCTCCAACTGCTCGGCAACTGAAGCAGAGCGCAAGCTAGCACCGATAATGGCCCAGTCACCACCAAAGGCATTTAACACCTTTTCGGTATACATCGCCTGATGCGCACGATGAAACGCACCAATACCTAAATGCACAATACCAGGCTTAACAGATTTACGGTCATAAAGCGGCTTAGCGATATGCGAGCAAGCATTTGCCGCAAGCGTTAGATTGGATAAACGTTCCATTGAGCACCTTTCTTTTATAAATTTATATTTTATTCACGTGGATAAACACAGCAAAAGCTATATTTTTAGTGGATGCATCATGGCATTTTTCACCTTGATTTTAAAGCCACACATCAGAACACAGTAAAAGCATTCAATATAAACCCAAACAATAAGCGTAGAGGTAAACAAATACGTTAAAGAGACACCAAAATGAAAATCGCAATCATTGGCGCAGGCATCACCGGCCTCAGCGCAGCAAAGCACCTTCACGATAACGGCATAGAGGTTATTGTTTTTGATAAAGCACGCGGCAAAGGCGGACGCCTAACCACAAAACGCTTAGACATGGGCGCCATTAACATTGGCGCACAGTACTTTACTGCCAAAAGTGACACATTTATCAAACAAACCCAACAATGGATAGAGGCCAATGTAGCTGCCCAATGGGATTTCACCCCCAGAAAAGCCAGTAACGACAACCTTGAAGAATCACCCGATTCCCGCAAACGCTATGTTGGCAGTAATGGCATGCGCAGCCTAACGCAATCACTCAGCAACGGCCTAACCGTTACCAATAATACGCGCATCTCCCACATGAAAACAGCGCCACATGGCCACACCCTTATAGATGAAAACAACCAAGAGCATACTGGCTTTGACTGGATTATCTCAACCCTACCTGCCGAACAAGCGAAAGTACTTTTTGAAAACACGCCAACTATTAATAACCAGATAGCACATGATGTGCACACCCCCTGCTGCGCAGTCACGCTGGCCACCACAGGTCATATCGATAAAAACATTCAAGGCATTTTTGGCGATAACACCGTTGCGTGGGTGTCTCGACTCTCATCACAGCCCTTATGGGAAAAGCCCCGCAATGCCCAATTTGATGACATATGGGAAATTCACTTTACACCCGAGTGGTCCGAGGCAAACCACACGCAAACTAAAGACAGCATCATCAACCAAGCCCAAAAATGGCTTGAAAACACCACCCGCACTTCGCTCACACTCAAAGATAGCTACTACCACTTCTGGAAATACGCCAACCTTACCGATAAAAACGCCACTTACCCACCTGCCATTTGCAATAAATTAAAGCTAGCCGCCACAGGCGCATGGTGTTTTGGCGGGCGGGTAGAGGGTGGCTATTTAGCGGGTATCGATATCGCGAACACCGTATTAAACAAGCAACACTAAGCCAGAAGTCAACACCATGAAACAAAACCATACAACCCTCAGAATTATTCTTGGCGACCAACTCAATGCTAGGCACAGTTGGTTTAAAACTAAAAATAACGACACCCTTTACGTGATTGCTGAAATGCATCAAGAAGCCAATTACGTAAAACACCACGGGCAAAAAATATGCGCCTTCTTCAAAGCAATGGAGAAATTTGCGCACGCACTAAACGGTGCAGGGCATTCAGCACTTCACCTAACGCTTGATGATACAAAGCCGTATGGTGATTTTATTGAGCTCGCAACACACTTATGCCAAAAATACAGCATTACCGAACTGCAATACCAACAACCAGACGAATACCGCCTATCACAACAACTCACCAAGCTTCACAACATAAAGAACGTCACCACAACCATTGCCGACACAGAACACTTCTTACTTAACCAAACAGACGCCGACAAGTGGATCAAAAAAGACAAACACAACACCATGGAAGCGTTTTATCGAAAAATGCGTAAACGCTATAATTTACTTATGGATGGCGATAAACCCTTGGGTGGCAAATGGAACTATGATCAGAACAACCGCCAAAAACTCAAACCCGACGACTTAAAAGACATACCCAAACCGCTTACCTTTGCCGAGGATGTTTCAGACATCATCATACGGCTAAACAAACACAACATTGCTTACATCGGCAACGTAACAGAGCACCTTATTTGGCCCACTTCGCGCAAAGAATCGCTAACGCTTCTTGCGCATTTTTGTGAGGTATGCTTCCCCTTATTTGGCACCTTTCAAGATGCCATGACAGAAAACCATAAACACCAATGGAGCCTTTACCACTCGCGTATTTCATTTTCGCTTAACAGTAAAATGCTCCACCCCAAAGAAGTGATCAATACAGCTATTGATGCCTTCAACCAAAACAAGAATATTGATATCGCTCAGGTTGAAGGTTTTGTACGACAAATACTGGGTTGGCGCGAATACATAAGAGCCGTGTACTGGGTCAACATGCCAAGCTACGCACAAAAAAACGCGCTAGAGGCGAACAACCCGCTACCCGAATATTTTTGGGACGGCAAAACAAAAATGAACTGCATGAAGCATGCTATTGACCAATCGCTCGATACAGCTTATGCGCATCATATACAGCGGTTAATGGTAACGGGCAACTTTAGCCTTATTGCAGGCATCAACCCCGATGAGGTCGACGCATGGTATTTAGGCATTTACATTGATGCAATAGAGTGGGTTGAAATGCCCAATACGCGTGGCATGAGCCTCTATGCAGACGGCGGCCTTGTTGCAACAAAACCCTACGCGTCTAGCGGCAACTATATTAATAAAATGAGCGATTACTGCAAAAGCTGCCACTATAAAGTACAGAAAAAAGAAACAGATGATGCCTGCCCGTTTAACAGCCTTTACTGGGGGTTTTTACATAAAAACCGCACCAAGCTTGTCAGCAATCCACGCATTAGCATGATGCTAGCCAATTTTGAAAAACAAGATAAAGCCAAGCAAGACGCCACTCTTAAACGTAGCCAGTGGTGCATAGACAACTTGCATGCATTATAAATCACCACCATATAACCAATAACATAATTCCAGCAACTAAAAGACTGATTCCTTTAACTCTCGTAAGTTAAGGTAAGTAATAACGGTTACCGTTGGCGCACCCAGGTGGGTTAATGTACTATTCATCTATATTACGTCACACTTCATTAAAATATTTAGGAGCCACACCATGCGTAAACTACTATTAATCAGTGCTGCAACACTACTTACATCGACTGCGGCTTTTGCCGAAACACCCCCCAAAGCTGCTTTATGCGCAGCGTGCCATGGCGCAGACGGCGGTGCACCCATCTCACCCACCTACCCTAAAATTAAAGGCCAAAACAAAGAGTACTTGATCAGCGCAATAAAAGCCTACCGTGCCGGCGAGCGTAAAAATGCGTCTGCAGCAATCATGGCAGGCCAAGCCGCCGCTCTAACAGACGCAGAAATCGAATCACTGGCCGCTTATTTCGCCTCCAAATAAACCTTTACCTCCAGGTGTGAGCATGATGTATTCATACTCACACCTTTTTATATACACCGCCCACACACCCATCAACTTTATTCACACCAGCAGTTTAAATTAAACCAACCAAGTATCACTTCTGCTTATCTATTTTATCCAATTTCTCCAAAAAACCGGCTCGCTCTTTTTTATTATCGAAAGTAAATGTAAATTTGTTATGAAACAGCAAATCTAAGCGCACCCTCTCGTTATATATAGATGCCGTATAACCATCAAAGCTTTGCGCGGCCTTCAAGCCGTCTAAAATATACTCCCCATCCTTTAGCACACCACTTGTTGTGATTTTTTGATATACCCTCAGTGCTTTTTTCACCTCAATATCCGACACGCCATACCTCTTATCATTTTAGCTGCGACACACCCCGCTCGACACCAACAATAAAGCTCAAGCGAGGCAACAATTAAAAGTGGTTACGTAAAGAATATGAAAACAGACATCCACAAACCATTATCAACAGACATCAAACCGCTTATTCATTCACTGCGTAGCCTATTAACAACACGCTAAAAACAAGCCTCACATAAGAGAAACGCATGCATACAACCAGCCTTTATATTTTTCAAAACGACTGCCGCCTGCACGACAACCCAACATTAACAGAGGCAGCAAAATCGTCTAAAAAATTAGTATGCGCCTATATTGTTGACCCGCGTCTCTTTACCGCGCACCCTTATTCAGCACTAACCATCAGCCCCCACCGGTGGCACTTCTTAAAGCAAAGCTTAGACACCCTTAATAACAACCTTCAAAAGCTTGGCCAAAGCCTGCATGTGATTTTTGACCACAGTAACGACGCCATTGCAAAGCTCATCACGCAATACAATTTAAACGCGATTTACTTACAGCAAGGCGCTGGCACCTATGAGCAAAATATCGCACAACACATCAAAAAGCATTACCCGTTTATTACGCTAAACACACCACAAAGCCATACACTGTACAACGAAGAAGACTTCCCTTTTACGCTGAGTGAACTACCAGCCACATTCAGCAAGTTCAGAAAAATAGCCGAAAAACTCCCCGTTAAAACGCCGTTAAACACACCAACAAGCTTACCGCCCGCACCAAAAGACGCGCCCAACGGCATTTACCAAATGCCTAGCTATATACTAAAAGCCAACAACGCCACACCAACTAGCACGATGTTTAATGGCGGAGAAAACGCAGGCCTCGCCCACAGCAAAGCTTATTTTGATTCAGACAAACCACAACATTATAAAGAAGTTCGTAATGCGCTTGACGGGCTTGATAACTCAACCAAGTTTTCGCCGTGGCTAGCCAACGGCAATCTATCGGTACGCCAACTGTATCAACAACTTAAAACCTATGAGCGCGACGTAAAAGCCAACAGCTCGACCTACTGGATTTATTTTGAATTGCTTTGGCGAGAGTATTTTTTCTGGTATGCCAAAGCGCATCAGCATGCACTATTTGCAGTAAAGGGCATCAAGCAAAAAGCCCCACTCACTAGCTTTTACCCCAACCGCTTTAAACAATGGACACAGGGCTCGACTCCTTACCCTATCGTTAACGCCATCATGAATCAGCTTAATCAAACGGGCTACATCTCTAACCGAGCAAGGCAAATTGCCGCGAGCTGCTTTGTCAATGAGCTAGATTTGGATTGGCGCTACGGCGCGGCTTATTTTGAAGAAAAACTAATTGATTACGATGTGGGGTCAAACTGGGGGGAACTGGCAATATCAAGCAGGCGTAGGTGCCGATGCAAAAGACAAGCGTCACTTTAACTTACAAAAACAAACCGACATATTTGACCCAAAAAAAACGTACATCAACAAGTACAATGGAGAAGAAAACTTAGGTAAGCTAGATTATGTCGATGCAGCCGACTGGCCGATCGAATAGATACTACCCTCTGACTAATGAATGCATATATATATTCATTACTATTACCCTCTCCGTCAGAGGGATCAAAAATACATTAGCTATTACACTTAACAACAACTAAGACTTTGCCTGCTCTGCCTCTAACTCGTCGATTTGCTTACGGACAGCCTCGGCTTGCTCACTTAACATCGAATACTCTTTAATATTGCCATTACGCTGCATTTGCATGCCTTGCTCTAAAAGCGAGTGATACTGCTTTTCTAGCTTCTTTTTTGGATCAGACTTAAATAAACCAAACATACAACCTCCTCAAAATAGTTGTAAACGTTACGGCATAAGTAACAGTAAAGTTTGAAATTGCCAGACTAAAAGCTATTTACAAATACAAAATACAGGCGAAAAAAAAGCTGCACAAGGCAGCTTTTTATAACAATGCAGCGCTAAAAATTAAGCAATAATTTTAGCTACAACACCCGCACCTACTGTACGGCCACCTTCACGGATAGCGAAGCGTAAACCTTCTTCCATCGCGATAGGTACAATCAATGTCACAACCATTTGAACGTTGTCACCAGGCATAACCATCTCAACGCCTTCAGGAAGCTCACACGCACCCGTTACATCCGTTGTACGGAAGTAAAACTGTGGACGGTAACCTTTAAAGAATGGCGTATGACGGCCACCTTCGTCTTTAGACAAAACATAGATCTCTGATTCAAACGTTGTATGCGGTGTAACTGAACCTGGCTTAGAAAGAACCTGACCACGCTCCACTTCATCACGCTTAGTACCACGTAAAAGTACGCCAACGTTCTCGCCTGCACGACCTTCGTCAAGCAACTTACGGAACATCTCAACACCTGTACATGTACTCTTTGTGGTGTCTCTTACACCAACAATCTCGATCTCTTCACCAACAGTGATGATTCCGCGCTCAACACGACCTGTTACAACCGTACCACGACCAGAAATAGAGAATACATCTTCTACTGGCATAAGGAATGGCTGATCAATAGCACGCTCAGGCTCAGGAATGTAGCTATCTAGTGCTTCAACAAGTTTTGTTACCGCAGTTGTACCTAGCTCATGCTCATCTTGGCCGTTAAGCGCCATTAATGCAGAGCCCGCAATAATCGGTGTGTCGTCGCCAGGGAAATCGTAGTCGCTTAGCAACTCACGTAATTCCATTTCAACTAGCTCCATCATTTCAGCGTATTCTTCAGAATCAACACCGCCGCAATCTTCTGCAAGAAGGTCAGCTTTGTTTAAGAACACAACGATAAAAGGAACACCAACCTGACGTGAAAGCAAGATGTGCTCACGTGTTTGTGGCATGGGGCCATCTGTAGAACCACACACTAAGATAGCGCCATCCATTTGTGCCGCACCGGTAATCATGTTTTTCACATAATCGGCGTGACCTGGGCAATCTACGTGTGCGTAGTGACGTGCTGGTGAATCATACTCAACGTGTGACGTTGCAATAGTAATACCGCGCTCACGCTCTTCTGGTGCATTATCGATACCGTCAAAAGCAACGGCTTCGCCGCCCCAAACTTCAGCACATACACGTGTTAACGCCGCTGTTAATGTTGTTTTACCGTGGTCAACGTGACCAATTGTGCCTACGTTAACGTG